>DATHSX010000083.1:0-5637 GCA_035463935.1 Acidimicrobiia bacterium
CCTCATCAAAACGAAGATCCTTTGCTGGCATGTTGTGTCAGTCCTCCTATCAGCCGACTATGGCCAGAACGTCCCGGGCAGAAAGCACCAGATACTCTTTGCTGTCCAACTTGACCTCGGTTCCGGCGTACTTCGAATAGAGCACCCGGTCCCCGACTTTCACGTCCATTGGAAGCCGCTCGCCCTCATCATTGAGGGCACCCGGGCCAACTGCCAATACCTCGCCGATCTGCGGCTTCTCCTTGGCGGTGTCTGGGATCACCAGCCCGGAGGCGGTCCGCTGCTCCAGATCGTCCTCGGCCTTGACGACCACGCGGTCGCCGAGGGGGCGAAGGTTCATGTGACTCCTCCTGTTGTCCGAACGACTTAGCACTCACTAGTTGCGAGTGCTAAGTGACGTTAGCAGTCCTACGACTCGAGTGCTAAATCGCGCAGCCGCGGGCGTGGCCGACCGTAACAGGCCGGGGAACGGGACGGCTCAGCCCAGCCGCCTTCCCGGGTCTACTCCCACCGCCCAATCGGTGAAGTGACCGCGGTTGAGCCAGTGGGCTCCGGCCACCCCGATCATGGCCGCGTTGTCGGTGCAGAAGGACGGAGAGGGTAGACAGAGGCTCACTCCCCGGGCTAACGCCTCCTCCTCCATCCGTTCCCGCAGGCGGCGGTTGGCCAGCACCCCTCCGCCCGCCCCGATCACCTTCACTCCGGTGTCGTCCACGGCCCGGAAGGCCTTGTCGACCAGGACGTCGACGATGGCCTCCTGCACCGAGGCGGCGACGTCGGCCAAAGGAGGCAGGTCGCCCGCCGCCTGAGATTTCTGCAGAAAAGTCATGACCGAGGTCTTCAGCCCCGAGAACGACAGGTGATAGGGACGATCGGGCAGGGCCCGGGGGAAGGAGACCGCACGGGGATCGCCCCCGGTGGCAGCGGCATCGATCGCCGGGCCCCCCGGATAGCCCAGCCCCATCAACCTCGCCAACTTGTCGAAGGCCTCGCCGGCGGCGTCGTCGATCGTCTCGCCCAGGACCCGGTAGTCGCCCCAGTCGTCGATGTGGACGATCTGGGAGTGGCCGCCCGACGCCAGCAGCACCACTGCCGGCGGCACATATTCGGGAAACTCCACACGTGGGGCCATCAGATGCCCCTCCATGTGATCCACGCCAATGAACGGCAACTGACGGGCCCAGGCCGTGGCCTTGGCGAACGAATGTCCGACCAGCAGGGCCCCGACCAGACCGGGGCCGGCAGTGGCCGCAACCCCGTCGAGATCCGCTGGATGCACGCCCGACTCGACCAGGGCGCGATGGGTGAGAGAGCGGATCGACTCCACGTGGGCGCGGGCGGCCACCTCTGGCACCACGCCGCCGAACCGGGCATGCAGCTCCACCTGCGAGGAAAGGACGCTCGACAGGACTTCGGTGCCCCTCACGACCGCAACGGCGGTCTCATCACAAGAGGTCTCGAAGGCGAGGACCAGGGGGTTCATGCCAGGCCCCGGCGGATTTCATCGAGCCGTGCCCGGTATTCGGGGCCGTCGATGTCGTGGACCCACATCACCAGCGCATCTTCGTCCTGGTAGTACTTCTTGCGAACTCCCACGGGAGCCATCCCGAACCGGTGATAGAGAGCCTGGGCGGCCAGGTTGGACAGTCTCACCTCCAGGGTCAGGCTCCGGGCCCCGGACGCCAAGGCCTCGTCCATCAGGCGCAGCATCAGCCGGGTGCCCAGACCGCGCCCTCGAAATACGGGATCGACCGTGACGGAGGTGACGTGGGCCTCGGGGATAACGAGCAGCAAGCCCGCATATCCGGCGACCACCCCTTCCGCCTCGGCCACCAGATAGACCCGGCCCACCGCCGTCAATTCATCGGTGAAGATGCCCTCGGTCCACGGAGTCGGGTAGGTGGCGCGCTCGATGCGCAGGCACTCGGCCACGTCGCCGCGGGTCATCGGGCGGATCAGGACGGTTTCGACCATGGCCCCTCTGGTGCCAGCTTGTCCCAGTTGAGGGTGACATCCGGCTCGCGCAGATAAAGCGGGCGGAACGCTTCGATCGGGAAGGCATCCTTCTCCAGCCTGGAGAGACCGATTTCGAGCAGGGCCCGGGCGCTCGGGTATCGCGGCTGGCCGGACTTGACCCGGTGCAGACCCCGTAGGACCTCGTCCGGCAGCGCCGGGACGTCACCCACCACCAGAGGATTGCCGGGGTCGCTCATCAGCGCGCCGCGCAGCCGGTCGGGCGTCATCAACTCCGCGGCGGCGTCCCTCACCACCCCGCCCGGGACCGGCCGATAGGTGGCCACGGCCAGCTCTCCCCGCCGCACATCGACCACCGAGAAGATGTGGCGATGGCCGGTGGCGGCCTCCAGGGCCAGGGTGTCCAGCGAGGTTCCCGGCACGACCGGGATCCCCAGCGCGGCAGCCAGACCCTGGGCCGTGGCGATCCCCACGCGAATGCCGGTGTAGAGCCCCGGGCCGAGGTCGACCACGATGGCATCGAGGTCGTCGGGGAACCAGCCCGCCTGATCGAAGCAGAAGTCGATCGCCGGGACCAGAAAGGTGGCGTGGCCCATCCGATCGACTCGCGAGGCCGCCGCCACCACCGTTCGATCTTCGGCCAGGACCACCCCGGATTGAGCGGTGGCGGTCTCGATCGCCAGCAGCCTCATGAGGCCATCTCGCCTGGTAGGCGGGATGCCCAGGCACCACTGGGGTGGAGGCTGATCCGCCTGCTGCCGTCGTCCTCGTCGACGTCGATGTCGATGCGGAGATGATCGTTCGGAAGCATCTGCTCGATGGCGTCTCCCCACTCGATCACCAGCACGCCTTCCAGGGCCTGGGGGATCAGATCGAGATCATCGAATTCGTTGCGGCTGGTCAGCCGGTAGATGTCGGCGTGGATCAGGGGCAGGAAGCCGCTGCGGTACTCCCGGACCAGGACAAAGGAAGGGCTGGTCACCGGTTCTTCCACCCCCAGCCCGGCGGCGAGGCCCCCAGTAAACAGCGTCTTCCCCGAGCCCAGCTGCCCGCAAAGGATGATGATGTCTCCCGGCCTCAGCAACGGAGCCAGCCGAGCCGCGAGGTTGGCCGTATCACCCGGGCCCGGGCATACGAACGAAATCATGCAAACAGGTTCATCTGGGAGGGTTCGGTGTCCCCCGGACCGCCAGCTGCACGCTCCGGCCGCGGGGCTTTCGGCTTGTCGAGGGCAGCGCGCACGAGGGCAAAGTCGTCTTTCATCTCGATGAGGAGCCGCTCCCCGGAGCGCAAGGCCGCCGCCGGATGATAGGTGGGGATCAGGGTCCGTCCCTGCCACCAGGGGTACGCCCGCCCCCGCAACCTGGTGATGCCGACCTCGGTCCGAAGCAGCAACTTGGTGGCGAAGTTGCCGAGGGTCAACACCACTCGGGGGTCGATCAACGTGATCTGCGTGCGCAGATAGTCTTTGCACGAATCGATCTCGTCTTGCTGCGGATCACGGTTGTTGGGTGGGCGGCACTTGAGGACATTGGCGATGTAAACGTCCTCCCGGGACAGGCCGATGCCTTCCAAGAGACCGTTGAGGAGCTGGCCGGCCGCACCCACGAACGGCTCGCCCTGCTGATCCTCGTTGAAGCCAGGCGCCTCGCCGACCAGCATCAAATCGGCATCCGGATCTCCCACGCCGAACACCACCTGGGTGCGGGTCTGAGAAAGGCGGCACGCGGTGCAGACCCGGGCATCGGCTTCGAGCAGCCGGAGACTGTGGTGGGGATTCGCCGAGGTCACGAGCCTCCAAGGTACCGGAACTGGCCCGGGCGTAGCGCGATGAGCGCCGGTAGCCTGCGGCGATCATGCTCGTCGCCGCGCCGCTTCGCCACGACGACATCCAGCACCAGCTCGAGGCGCTGTATCACCTGGCAGTCGAGCTGTCAGGTCTCAGAGGGGTCGACAACGTGCTCGACACCGCCCTTCGCCAGTGCCTGACCTTGACCGGATCGCAGTTCGGATTCATCGGCTTGGTCAACCAGGAGGGCTCGGCGTTGGAGATCGCCGCCATCCACGGTTTCCACCCCACCCCCGAGTTCTACACCAGCCACCGGGTGATCCCGCTCCGGCCCAGCATCTTTGCCATCGCGGTTCTGGAGAACCGTCCAGTGCGGAGCGTGGATGCCCGCAGCGACGTCCGCCGGATCGGCCAGCCGGGCGGACATCCCGAGGTGCGGACCTTCCTGGGTGTGCCGCTCCGGCTGAACGACAAGCCGATCGGCATGATCGGGGCGGCCAACCGGGTCGGCCCCTATGAGGATGGTCACGAGCGGCTGCTGCTCACGTATGCCGCCCAGATCGCCATCGTCATCCGCAACGCCCAGCTGTACGAGCGACTGGCCGACACCAATTCCGAACTGGAGCGCATGGTCGAGGACCGCACCAGCCGGCTGCACCAGGCCAGCGAGGAGCTGGCCCGGAAGGCGGCCGATCTCAAGACCGTGTTGGAGGAAACGGTCGACGCCCAAGAGAACGAACGCCAGCGGATAGCTCGGGACATCCACGATGGAATCAACCAGCTCCTGATCGGGGCGATGCTCGAGCTCACCTCGGGCCAGCGGCGCATCGGGCTCGGTCAGCTCGAGGAAGCCCGCCAGTCGCTGCAGAGCGCCCACGAGATCCTGCGCAGCGTGGAGGCCGAGATCCGGCGGGTCGTGCACGATCTCCATCCCCCGGCCCTGGAAGCCCTCGGGCTTCCCGCCGCGGTGCGCCGTTTGTGCGAGCAGTTCGAGAGTTTCAGCGGCCTCAGCTGCCGGTCCGCCGTCCAGGGAGCGCCAGCGCGCATCGCCGGCCAGGCGGAGATAACCCTCTACCGGATCGTGCAGGAGGCCCTGCACAACGTGGCGGCGCATGCCCAAGCCCGGGAGGTGGAGGTAGAACTCGACTTCACCTCCGACCGGTTGCGGCTCGAGGTTCGCGATGATGGCCGCGGGTTCGATCCGGCCGCGGCCCGGTCCAGTGCCGGCGGGCATCTGGGTCTGACCTCCATGCGACAGCGAGCCGAGAGCCTGGGCGGTGAGCTTCAGGTCGACTCCGCCCCCGGGTCGGGAACGGCGGTGAGGGCCGTGGTTCCGGTGACCGTTGGCGGCCGCTGAGGCCATGGCCCGGGTCCTCATCGTCGACGATCACCCGGTGGTCCGTCAGGGGATCAAGAGCCTCTTGTCGAGCTACGACGTTTTCCAGGTGGTGGGCGAAGCCGCCACCGCCGGCGCCGCCATAGAGCAGTTCCGGACCGCCAATCCGGACGTGGTCCTGCTCGATATCCGCCTAGCCGGCGACTCGGGGCTGGAGGTGCTCGATTCCATCCTCGACCTCGACCCCGGCGCCAAGGTCCTCATGCTCTCGTCGTTCGATGACGACGAGTACGTGCAGAGAAGCCTCCGGGCTGGAGCCCTCGGCTACGTACTCAAGGGGGACTCCGACGGCGAACTGGTTTCGGCCATCGAAGCCGTGGCGGCAGGTCACCGCGCCCTCAGCCCCCGAGTCACCGAGAGCCTGGTCGACCGAATATTCGGCGCCTCTGCCGGGCGCGAGCCGGAGTTCGACGAAATCGACCGGTCGATCCTTCGCATGCTCAGCGACGGCTTGTCGAACACCCAGATCGCCTCCAGG
>DATHSX010000084.1:0-4277 GCA_035463935.1 Acidimicrobiia bacterium
ATGGCGGACCTGGTCCGGCAGGCCGCGGGCTTCTATCCCGAGGCAGAGATCGGCGAGGCGATCGCCTTCCTGCAATGGCTGCGGGATCAGAACTTCGTATTCCTGGGCTATCGGGAGTACGAGGTCGCCGACTCCCCCGAGGGCCGGACGGTCCAGGCCGTCGCCGGGAGCGGGCTGGGGATTCTCGGCGACGTGTCTCGCTCCAACGTGGCTGATCCCGTCCTGCTCTCGGCGTTGCGTCCCGAGTTGGCCGCCCGATTCCGGCAAGGAGACCTGCTGGTCATCACCAAGACGAACCACCTCTCCACCGTTCACCGTCGCGTGAAGCTCGATTACATCGGCGTGCGCATGATCGGTCCCACCGGGGCAACCGTGGGAGAGGCCCGGTTGGTCGGGTTACTCACTTCGAAGGCCTTCATGGAGCCGGCATCCCGCGTGCCGATTCTCCGGAGGAGACTGGCCGACATCATCGCCGCCGAGGATCTCATCGAGGGATCCCACGACCACAAGGCGGTCATCCAGATCTTCGAGGGCTTTTCCAAGCACGACCTCTTCACTGCGCCCCTTCCCCAGCTTCGCGCTGAGATCATGGGGCTGCTGGCACTCGAGGAGACGCATCAGGTACGTCTGTTCGTTCGGCGAGATCTCTTGGAGCGCAGCGTCTCGATACTCGTCGCTCTTCCCCGGGATCGGTTCAACGCCGAACTGCGCAAGAAGCTGCAGGAACTCTTCATGGCCCGGTTCAATGGCAGCTCTGTCGACTACCACTTGGAATTGGGCGAGACCGACCCCGCCCGCATCCATTTCACGGTCTGGGTCGACGACCAGATCCCGGAGATGGAGTTCGAAAGCCTCGAGGCCGAGGTGCTCGGGCTCACCCGAAGCTGGAACGATCAGATGGTCGACATCCTCACTAGGCGACTGCCGCCGGCCGAGGCCCGCCACCTGGCCGAGACCTGGAGCGGGCGGTTTCCCGATTACTACCGCGTGTCGGCGTCGCTGGAGGGGGCCGCAGACGACATCCAGGCTCTCGAGGCCCTGCGTGTTTCCGAGGATGGTTTCCGGGTCGGACTCCGCAACGAGAAGGTGGAAGGGGAACCTCTGACCCGGGTCCTTCTGTACCGATCGGACGGCAAACGTCCCCTGTCCGAACTCGTGCCGGCCCTGGAGGACCTCGGCCTGAGGGTGGTGGAGGAGGTCCCGACCCGGATTGGCCCCGGTGACCGGTTCTTCATCCACGACTTCGGAGTCGTGGCGGCCGACGGCAAACCACTCGATCTGAGTGGATGCCAGCAGCGGGTAGCCGCGGCGTTGACGGCGGTGTGGAACGGCACGGCCGAGTCGGACGAACTCAACCGATTGATCATCAGTGGCGGTCTCACCCACTGGGAGGTGGGTCTCCTCCGCGCCTACCGGGTCTACTGGCGACGCCTGGCGCCCTCTTTCACGGTCGGCTATCTGAACGACGTGCTGAGCGAGCATCCTGACCTGGCCGCCGATCTGATGGAACTCTTCCACGACAGATTCGATCCGGCCCGGGGAGAGGTGGATGCTGGGCCGCTGCGGCGCTCGATCATCGAACGCCTGGACGCGATTCCCTCCCTGGACCACGATCGGATCCTGCGCAGCTTTTTCCGGCTGATCGAGGCGACTCTCCGCACCAACGCCTTTTTGCCTGACCGGAAGGTACTGGCCTTCAAGTTGCGATCGGCCGAGGTGCCCGACATGCCCCAACCGGTTCCCTTCGCCGAGATCTTCCTGTACGGGCCCGAGCTGGAAGGCATCCATCTGCGCGGTGGCCGCATCGCCCGGGGTGGGATCAGATGGTCCGACCGGCGGGAGGACTATCGCACCGAGGTGTTGGGCCTGATGAAGGCCCAGATCACAAAGAACGCCGTGATCGTTCCCACCGGGGCGAAGGGAGGCTTTGTGTTGCGTCGTCCTCCGGGGGAGCCGTCCCAGCTTCCCGAGGAGGTGCGCAGGCAGTATGAGTCCTACATACGGGCGTTGCTCGACGTCACCGACAACCTGGTAGCCGGCGACACGGTGCATCCCGAGGGCGTGCGGGTGCACGATGCGAGCGACCCTTACCTGGTAGTGGCAGCTGACCGGGGAACCGCCTCCTTCTCCGACCTGGCCAACTCGATCGCCGCGGAGTACGAGTTCTGGCTCGATGACGCCTTTGCGTCGGGCGGTTCGGCCGGCTACGACCACAAGGCACTGGGCATCACGGCTTGGGGTGCCTGGAAGTCCCTCGAGCGACACTTCCTCGAGATCGGCATCGACCCCCACCGCCAACCTTTCACCGCCGTCGGGATCGGCGACATGTCGGGCGACGTGTTCGGCAACGGCATGCTGGGCTCCGACCACCTGCAGCTTGTTGCCGCCTTCGACCATCGCCACGTCTTCATCGACCCGAACCCCGACCCTTCGGCTTCTTATGCTGAGCGCAAGCGCTTGTTCGGCTTGCCCCGGTCATCCTGGGACGAGTACGACCGGCAGGCGCTCTCGAGTGGTGGGGGAGTGTGGCCCCGCTCGACCAAGCACATCGATCTTGCGCCGGAAGCACAGGCGGCCCTGGGGGTGACCAAGAGCCGCTGGTCACCAAGTCAGCTCGTCAGTGCCATCCTCACGGCCCCGGTCGACCTGCTGTGGAACGGTGGGATCGGCACTTTCGTCAAGGCCAGCCATGAAAGCCATGAAGCGGTGGGGGACAGGGCCAATGACCCGGTCCGGGTCGACGGCATCGCCTTGCGGTGCCGGGTGGTGGTGGAGGGCGGCAATCTCGGCCTGACCCAGGCGGCCAGGGTCGAATTCGCCTTGGCCGGCGGCAAGATCAACACCGATTTCATTGACAACTCGGGGGGGGTCAACTGCTCGGACCGTGAGGTCAATCTCAAGATCCTCCTGAGCCTGGCCGAGCAGCGGGGAGAGCTCACCAGGGCACAGAGAGATGAGCTGGTGGCGAGCGCGGCCCAGGAGGTAGTCGACCGGATCCTCTACGACAACTTCCAGCAAGCCCAGATGCTCTCCCAGGAGGAGCGGGCCGCCCTCCGCAGATCGAGCGCCTACGAACACCTGATGGCGGAACTCGAGGCCGAAGGACTACTCGACCGCAAACTGGAGGGAGTCCCCCCAACCGATGTCCTGGCCGACCGGGGCCGGAACGGTCGGGGCCTGACCCGCCCCGAGCTGGCGGTACTACTAGTTGACGCCAAGCGGAGCCTGTACGAGTCGCTCGTCGCCTCCCCACTGGTCGATGATCCCTACCTCCTCGACGACCTGCGGCTGTACTTCCCGGATGAGGCCTCGGGACGGTTCGACCACCTGATCCCCGCCCATCCGCTGCGGCGGGAACTATCGGCGACGATCCTGGCCAACGATGTCATCAACAGCGTGGGAATCACGTTCGTGACCCGCATGACCTCCCGCAGCGGTGCCTCCGCCGCCGAGGTGGTGCGCGCCTACCGGATAGCTCGGGACGTTTCCGGCGCCGTACCCCGCTGGCAGGCCATCGAGTTCCTAGCCGACGAGATCGACCTCGACATCTGGTTTCAGCTCATGACCGGCGCCGACCGGGTAGTGGCCTCGCTTACCCGGCTCTATCTCAGCCGTCTCCCCGGAGAGAGCCTCGGCGAGACCGTCGCCGCGGATGCGCCCGGGTTTGCGGCCTTCGAGGAGGCGTTACCCGAGGCCGGACCCCGCGAGTGGTGCGAAAGCTACGCCGCGGAGGAGGAGTTGATGGCGGCCACGGGAGTGCCCGTCGAGTTGGCCCGCCGGCACGCTTTTCGCCGTCAGCTGCTGCATGGGCCGAACGCCATCGAGTTGGCCCGCCGCTTCCACCGGGAAGTGCCAGAGGTTGCCCGGATCATGTTTCACGCCGGTTATGCCGTGGGCCTCGATCGGCTCCAGTTGATGGCGGCCGGGTTTTCCCTCACCGATCCCTGGCAACGGTGGGCATTGGAGACGCTGGAAGACGACATCGTGGAGATCAGACGGCTGTTAGCCGAGAAGATCCTGGAGGAAGCGAAGGGCCAGACGGCGGTGGAAGCCGTCGAGGACTTCCTGGCGCGGCACGCGGCCGCCGTGCAAAGGTTGAACACTTTCCTTCGCAGCCTCGGCTCCGACCAGCCCGAACACCTGGCGCCGCTGATGATCGGCGTGCGCCAGCTCCGGTCGCTCGTCGGGTAGTTGGGTCCTATCGAGCCCGAACTCGACCAAAAGCAGCAACGTCACATAAGCAGCAACGCAGCATAAGCAGCAACGTAACATAACGG
>DATHSX010000085.1:0-3928 GCA_035463935.1 Acidimicrobiia bacterium
TGTCATCCATGTGAGGCAAGAAACGCACGGACCGGAGAGCGATCTGTACCGGTCCTTAGGTGGGTGTGCCCGAGGACGTGGGATCCGCTGAAGGAGTTGCTAACGCCAGCCCGATACCAGCTGCCAAGGGCAAGGCCACGAGCAAACCAAAACCCCCGCACAGGAATGCCTGATTCGACATTCAAAGGCAGCATGAGGAACAGGGTTCTCGGCTGCCTTAGGATCTGGTGGGTTCGCCCAATGTGGGTTCGAGTCCCACCGCCCGCACTACTCGAAACCTCCGTCAGCCTTGATGTCTCTGGGCGGCTTGTAGTCCGTGTGGGGGCTGCTCGATGGGAAGGGCCGGCCTTGAAACCTGTCCTGATCGTTGGTCCGAAGCTTCAGGACGCGGAGGGGACCTCGACGACCCGACCGTTGGCCCGGCCGAAGTCCCAGACATCGATTTCCGGGGGTTCCACGCCGAGGGTCGTGAGCGCGGTGCAGATCTGGCTCCGATGGTCGGTCCCGTGATGTAGCGCCTGGGCGAGCCGGATGCCCATCGGGGCGTGGCTCTCGGTGCCGGCGTCACGATGCCTCACCACTACGGCGTCAGGATTGAGGTCCTGGCCCAGGAGCCGAGACCAGGCAGCGCCGTGGCGCTCCATCGCGGCCCGAAGATCCGCAAGCCCCAAGTGATCCTCGTCGATGAGGGGGCCTCCCTCGCCACTCGTGACGAACAAGTAGGAGGCGTCGGCGCCAACGAGGTGGCGCATGGTCTCGAGAATCGAGCCGTAGGTCCCAGGCACGGCGGTCCCCAGCTGCTCTGGGCTGAGCGCAACGCAGGCATCGACCAACTGCAATGTCGCCCACACGTGATGGGCAAACGCATCCTCCAACAAGGACCTGCTCATCCGGCCACCGTAACAGACACCAGCGTCGGCATGGCCTGGCCGATGGTCCGTTCATGGCGTGTCGGGCGTGCCCTCGCCCGGCTCAAATCAGCACCGGCTCAGGTCGGCAACGAGTCCAGAAGATGCTTCGGAGTCTGACACCGCCAGGCGTCGGTTACCAGTTGGGTCAGTTCTTCGATCTCGACGGCGGGCAGCCGTACCAGCACGGCTCGGTAACCGTCGTAGTGAGGGGTGGTGAAGAACTTGGCCGGGTCGCCGGCGAGGAGGGCCTCCTTTTCCCCCAGGTCGGCGACGGAGATCACGAGCACTTCCGGGTTGGGGACCCGCGGCTTCTTTGGATGCACGCGCTCGGGATACACCCAGGCAAAACCCTTCCCCGCCACACGGAGATGGAACGATCCCTCGTCCTCGGTCACGCCGGGCAGCGACAAGGCGATCAGGCGCACGTCCTTCTGGGTGCTCACGGCTCCACCTTCCCGGCGGGCCGCCACTCGACCTGGGCGACCCGAACGGGCTCGGAGATCCCCTTCAATTCGACATCGCGCCACTCACCGGCCTTGAATCCGCCGGCCTCCGCCAGTGCCTCCTCACTGGCCAGGATCTGCCATCCGTCGGCCAAAGCAGCGATCCGCGCTGCCTTGTGCACCTCTCCGCCCCCGTAGTCCTGCCCCCGCCGGGTGGCCTCGGCGGTGTGGACCCCGATCCGGACTACAGGGGAGAACCCGCTCTGACGGCGATGTTCGGCCAGGGCCTGTTGTATCGCGACCGCGCAACGAAGCGCCGCAGCACTGTCGGGAAAGGCGACAAAGAAGCCATCTCCGGTGTGATTGGCCACCTCGCCGCCGAACGATGCGAACTTGGATCGAAGCGTCTGATCGTGCCAGCTGAGCAGATCCTCCCATGCCTCGTCCCCAATCGCTCTGGCCAGGTCGGTCGACTTGACGATGTCGGTGAACATGAATGCACGGGTGATCCTCTCGGCCGGGCCACCCGCCCCCAGCTCGCCGAGGAGCCTGCCGGCCCGCTCCGCCGCCAGGACCGCACGAAGACGCTCAAAGCCGTCGCGAGCCGACCGCCATTCGAGCACCGCACTCTCCCGCTCCGCGAGGGCTTGGTAGGCCTTTCCCAGCGCGACCCGCGTCTCGGCGATCTCGTACGGTGCCTCCAACTCCTGCCATGCGTGAATGGCGGTTCGCAATTCCCGCACGGCGCCCTCGGGATCACCTGTCAACAGGCTAAGCCCGCCCCGGACCGCGGCGGCCCCCGCCCGCAGCGCGGTGGTGCCTACCTCATCGGCTATCGAGTCCAATTCCGCGGAAGCGGTTTCGGCAGTGAGCACGTCTCCAGTGGCGAGGGCGATTTCGGCTTGTGCGAGCAGCGGCTTGGACCGTGCTAGCCGGTCGGTAGTGATCTCGGCCAGGGCCCGCCGCACCCCGCTGGCGGCCGCTTCCGGGTTCCCCTGGTCGAACCGAACCAGCGACATGCCCGGCTGCGGATCCCGACCGTACTCATGAGCCCGACCGAAGGCAGCCTCGGCTCCGGCCAGGTCACCCATGCGTCGGCGCACCTCGCCGATCTCGTAGAAGGCGTCGCCGATCCCGAACACGAAATTGAATTTCGCCAGTTCGTCGCTGGCCCGCCGGGCTTCCTCCTCGGCGTCGTGCAAGGCTCCGTGGAGGCGCATGATTCCGGCGCGATGAACCCGGCACACGCCGGGGAATCCGGTGATCGAGTTACGCTCGCACCATCTGGTGGTGGCTTCGGTCCATTCCGCTGCCCGCTGATAGTCGCTGCGGTGAAAGCACATTCCGATCATGCCGCAGTACACCTGGCCGGTGGTCGCTGGATCCATCTCGCCCCCGACCGCGATCGCCATGGCCTCGTCCATCAAGGCCAGGCCCTCGGTCGGCTTCCCCTGGTTGGTCAAGGCCCAACCCTTGCTATGGAGCGCAAAGCCGTACACGTTCCGGTCGCCGGTGCGAGTGGCAATCGCCAGGGCCTCGTCCAGGTGCCGGATGGCTTTTTCCGGGTCACCTTCCATCGCCGCTGCCACAAAGCCACGCATACAGGCCAGGTACCCATGCACGGGTGATGCCGGGTCGTCGGCTACCAGTCGCTCGGCCCGGGCGAGCCATCCTCCCAGCAGGGGGCCATTGAGACGCATTCCGAATTGCCTCGCCAACTCGATGGCCACCATGGCCGCCGCCTGGTTGTCGCCCTCTCGCGCGTAGGCCTCATAGGCCCGCTCCCCGGTTTCGATCATCTCCTCCGGCCGGCCCGACCACCAGGCGGCTTCGGCCAACATCCGGAGACCTTCTCCGGAGAGCAGGCCGGAGCGATCGGCTTCGGCCAGGGCGTCGTAGGCCTCCTGCCAGGCATGGCGGGCCAGGGCGTTGCGTCCCTGCTCGATCGGGTCCGCGGCGGGAATCGTCACCCGGAGGATGGTACGCCACCCCGACCAATGCTTGCCTGCGTACGCTCGGGTCGATGAGCGGCGCATCTGACGAGATCCGGGACTACTACGCCGATGCAGAGCAGGAGGACGTGAGAGTCAGGGAAGGCCTGGGTCAGCTCGAGCTGGTGCGGGTCAGAGCGATTGTGCAGAGCCACCTTCCGCAGGGTCCCTTGCGGATACTCGATGTGGGCGGTGGCACCGGGGTTCACGCCGAATGGCTGCTGGCCGATGGTCACCGGGTCCATTTGATAGATCCTGCCGGCCCTTTGGTCGACATAGCCAGACGCAGGCTGGGAAACGTTGGGGGCTTCACCGCCGACGTCGGGGACGCCCGGCAGCTGCCGGTCTCGGACAACGCTTTTGACGCGGTCCTCCTCTTCGGCCCGCTGTATCACCTCGTTGACCGCGCCGAGCGGGTACGGGCCTGGCAGGAGGCTGCCCGGGCCGTGCAACCGGGCGGTCTGGTATTCGGCATGGGGATCTCCCGTTTTGCCTCGCTCTTCGACGGCCTGGCCCGGGGCTATCTCTTCGACCCGCGGTTTCGGGACATCGTCGAGAACGATCTAATCAGCGGCCAGCATCG
>DATHSX010000086.1:0-4692 GCA_035463935.1 Acidimicrobiia bacterium
TCTCTTCGATCTTGCCCGGGTCGGCCATCCGCGCCACCCCGCCCGCCTTGCGGATGTCGGCGGGCACCCGCTCGAGGGCCATCACCGCAACCGCACCCGCCTCCTCGGCGATCCGGGCTTGGTCGGCGGTGACAACGTCCATTATCACCCCGCCCTTGAGCATCTCTGCCAGCCCTCGCTTGACCCGTTGGGTGCCTCTTTCAGCCGGTTGGTCCGTGGCCACTTGTATCTCCTTGATTACAGGGAGATGCTAACTGAGCACCGTCTTCCCGCCCGCGGCCCGCTGGTAACAGGCGAGGTAACGCGGCAATACGCGCGACCAGTCGAACATCGCTGCTCGCTGCCAGCCGGCTGTCCGTAGCACCCCGACCTTGGTGGGATCGCCGAGGAGCCCGGAAATGGTCGCCGCCAGGAGATCGGCCCGCCCCGGGCGGATCAATTCGGCGGCGCCGCTCGCCACTTCCCGGAAGCCGGGTATGTCGGAAGCGACCACTGCGCAACCGGCGGCCATTCCCTCCACGAGCACGACCCCAAAGCTCTCGCTCCCCAGATTGGGAGCAGCCAGAATCGCCGCGGTTGAGAGGAATGCGCGCTTTTGGTCCTCACTGACCCGTCCCACGAACTGCAGGCCCTCCCTCGAGGATCCGGCGGTGCCGATCACGATCAGGTCGGCTTCGGGGTGGGCCTCCCGGACGGCCGGCCACGCCTCCAGCAGCAGGCGCAAACCCTTGCGGGGCTCGTCGCGTCCGACAAACACCACCCGGTGGGGGCGGCGCGGCCCATCGCCTGCAAAGCCAGTCAGGTCAATGCCGTTGGGAATGATCTCGACCTCCCCTAGCCGGGAGGGGGCGGACGCCGCCTGTTCGCTGACGGCAGTCAAGACCGCGCCCCGAAACCACGCCCTCGGGATAGCTCGATAACTCCGGGCTGCCCAGCCGGGGGGCAGGGCGTGGAAGGTGGCCACGACCGGCCGTCCGGCCCGCAAGGCAGCCGGTCCCACCATTGGAATCAACGGCTCATGGACATGGAGGACATCGAGGCCGGCGGCGGCTCGGCGGAGCTGGCGGAATGCGCCGAAACCCATCGCCAGTGGGACCACTGACCGATTGGCCCTCACCGCCACCACGCGACCGACCGAGATGCCCCCCACCGTCGACGCCCCGGGCCCGATGACAACGCTCTCCTCACCCCGGTCACGTAGCAAGCCGGCCAGGTCCAGCACCTGGCGTTGAACTCCGCCCGGCCTTTCCAGGTCGTAAGGGCTGACCAGGCCGATTCTCATCGCTCGGACCGGTCCGATGGCCAATTCGGCTGCAAAAGGTGCCACTGCTCGGGCGCGGCCCGGATCAAATCCTCGAGGCCGGCGGCGATGAGGGAAGTCACTTCCCAGACATCGCGCACGTCTGCGGGGACTTCCGGCTTCACGAGGACCAGCCGGTGCCCTGCCGGGGTGAAATAGCAGGCCGCGATCAGCAGCGGGGCTCCGGTCCGGATCACCAAAGCGGCTGGCCCGACCGGAAGGGTGGTCTCCTCCCCGAAGAACTTGACCCGCACCCCTCGACCGGACAGGTCGCGGTCGCACAGCAGGCAAACCGCAGCGCCGCGGGCGACAGCCGCCTCGATCGCCCTCATGGAACCCCGCCCGGCCAGCACGATCGTGATACCGAATTGGCGACGCAGCGAGGTGAACCATTCGGTCAGGCGTCGATTCGCCAGCTTCTCGGCGACGGCAACGATCTCGATCCCTGCCCGCTTCCCGGCCAGGGCGGCCGGCTCCCAGTTGCCGAGGTGAGGAAGGGCGATGACCGCCCCTCTCCCTTCGATCGCGGCTTGACGAAGATGCTCGAGGCCGACGACTTCCAAGGCTCCGTCAACCTCGGCGATCCGACGGGGCCGAACCCACAAGGTCTCGGCCCAATACCGGCCGTAGGAGACGAACGCCCGTCGGGTCAGGGCAGGGGGGTCGGCAGCCCGGGGACTGGCAGAGCGGGGGCTGGCAGCCTCCCCCAGCACCCGAGCCATATGCCGGCGGGACAACCTCTTCCGTTCCCCACCGAATGAATACCAGAGCAGTCCACCGAACTCCCCGAGACGACGGGCAGCCGAGCCGGGAAGCAGCCCCACGAGGCCGGCGAGGAACCGGACGCCGTAGTAAACGAGGCTGTTCCTCACGAAGTGAGTTGGCGGTACGTGAGCAGGAACCGCCAGCCCACGGTGGCCCAAATCGCCACCACCAAAACCCACAACATGGGCTCGATGAAACCGGTGACCAGACCAATCGTGAAAGCGACTATCCGCTCGGCGCGGCCCATCATGCCGCCGCGACCGTCCAGTCCGGCCGCTTCGGCCTTAGCGCGCAGATACGGAACGAGCATCGACCCCCCCAGGCTGAGGACGATCAGCACTAGCAAGCGCGGACTGGACGAAACGGCCGCTGCCAATCCCGAGAAGACCGCCACCTCGCCCATCCGATCGACCACGGCGTCGAGCAGCGCCCCTCGCGCCGACTCGGTACCGGCGGCCCGCGCCACCGACCCATCCAGGCCGTCGAGGGCAGACCCCACCAGAGCTATCCAGGCACCGAGGCTCAACCGCCCGAAGCCGATCAGCACCGATCCGGCGACCGTGATGGCCAGGCCGAGCAGCGTCATCAACTGAGGGGTGACGCCGATACCCGCCAGAGCCCGTCCGATCGGCTGCAGGATCCATTGCAGGCGGGGCCGCACCCGGAGATCGATCACCGCCAGGAAATGTAGTCGGAAATGCCGACCCGCTCCCGCTGGGTTGGCCACCAGCGCTCTCGGAACGCAGCACCTTTGGGCCGAATATCATCGGTGGCCCGGTTACAGGAGGTGGTGTGGAACCCGAAAAGATCCGCAACGTTGCCCTGGTGGGTCACGGAGGCAGCGGCAAGACCTCGCTGGCAGAAGCGCTCCTCTTCGTCGCCGGTATAACAACCCGCCAGGGATCAGTGGAGCAGGGAAGTGCTGTCCTCGACTTTGAACCCGAAGAGCACGACCGCAAGATCTCGCTGGGTCTGGCGGTGGCCACGGTCGAGTGGCAGGGCCATCGGATCAACCTGATCGACACCCCGGGCTACGCCGACTTCTCGGGCGACGCCCGCGCCGCGCTCCGGGCGGCCGACCTGGCGCTATTCGTTGTCTCGGGGGTGGACGGAGTAGAGGTCCAAACCGAGATCCTCTGGCGGGCGGCGGAGGAGGAGGGAATCCCCCGAGCGGTAATGATCACCAAGCTCGATCGAGAACGATCGTCCTTCCCTCGCGTCCTCGGTCAGCTGCGCGACATCTTTGGCAAGCGGATAGCCCCGGTGCAGGTCCCGATCGGGACAGAGGCCGATCTCAAGGGAGTAGTCCGGATCGTTTCCGGAAAGGCGTTCATCTACGGACCCAACGACCGGGTCGGCACAGTTGCCGACTCTCCACCCCCCGAAACCGCCGAACTGGTGGCCTCGACGCGAGAGGCGTTGATCGAGTCGGTGGTTGAGACCGACGATCAACTCATGGAGCGGTACTTCGAGGGCGACATGCCGGAGCCGGACGTCATCGTCAAGACGGTGCATCAAGGAATGCTGTCGGGTGAGATCTTCCCGGTGCTGGTCGGTTCCGCCGCTCGCCGGATCGGCGTCGACACCCTCTGCGAATTCCTCATCGATTTCGCCCCTCACCCCCTCGAACGCAAGCTGCCGCCCCTGGCGGTCGGCGAACCGATGGCCCTTACCGTGGATGGACCGACACTGGCTTACGTCTTCAAGACCATCAGCGACCCCTTTGTCGGCCGCATTTCTCTGTTCCGGGTGTTCGCGGGTTCCATCAAGGCCGACGCCGACCTCGAGGTGACCGGCGGGGGTCATGTTCGTATGCACAACCTCTTCTTCTTGATGGGAAAAGACCACATCGACACCAAGGTGGTGGAATGCGGCAACATCGCCGCGGTGGCCAAGGCCGAGAACGTCCACGCCGGTGCCACGCTCCGTACGCCGGGCCTCAAGATCGAATTGGCCCCCGTCGTCTTTCCCAATCCGGTAACGGAACTCGCCATCTCTCCCAAGAGCCAGCATGACGAGGAGAAGCTCTCGAGCGCCCTCCAGCGCATGGTCGAAGAGGACCCGACACTGCGAGTGGACCGCCGACCGGAGACCGGGGAAACGGTGCTCGCCGGGTTGGGCGACACGCACCTCGATGTGACCATCGCCCGCATCCACCGCAAGTTCGGAGTGGATGTGGATACCGCACTGCCCTCCATCCCCTATCGAGAGACCATCACGGTGACCGCGGAAGCAGAGGGGAAACACAAGAAGCAGACCGGTGGTCGGGGTCAGTTCGGAGTGGCGAGCGTCAAGTTCCTTCCCCGACCCCGGGGCAGTGGCTACGAGTTCATCGATAGCGTCAAGGGTGGATCGATCCCCCGGCAGTTCATTCCAGCGGTCGACCGGGGAATCCAGGAGGCGCTGAACAGGGGGATCCTGGCCGGCTACCCGGTCATCGACCTGGCCGCCGAGGTCTTCGATGGCAAGTTCCATGCCGTGGATTCCGACGAGCTCTCGTTCCGGATGGCCGGCATCCAGTCGTTCCGCACCGCCGCCCCCAATCTTCGGCCGGTCCTCCTGGAGCCGATCATGCGACTCACCATCCGGGTGCCCGAGGAATACACGGGCGACGTCATGGGTGACGT
>DATHSX010000087.1:0-6248 GCA_035463935.1 Acidimicrobiia bacterium
TCAGGGTGGAGGATCGCCCGGGAAGGCGCAACGCCTGGTTACGCCTGCTCGACCGCCTCGGGCTCGGATTCGACAGCTGAGAATTCTCGGGCTCCCCACCCCGGTCGTCCATCCACGTCCGGGTACGCTCGAACCGCCGCATGGAAGCCCGGCCCGAAGCCCTCCTCTTCGACGTCAACGAGACGCTGCTCGATCTCAACGGTCTCCGTCCTCATTTCGCCCTCGCCCTCGGCTCGGCCGAGCTGATGGGGGAGTGGTTCGCCAGGCTTTTGCACCGCTCGCTTTTGGCCAACCAACTCGACCGCTACGAGCCTTTCGACGATCTGGCAGTCGAGGCCCTTCTCGTCGTGGCGCGCCGCCGCCATCTGGAGCTCGGACCCGACGGGGCGCGCCGGGTGGTCGACGCGATGGGTGAGCTTCCTCCCCATCCCGAGGTACCCGAGGCCCTCGGTCTACTCCGCCGCCACGGCTACGTCATGGTGGCCGTCTCCAACAACAGCGGGCGGGTTCTGACCCAACAGCTCCAATTCGCCGAGCTCGCCGGGCTGTTCGATGTCGTGTTCTCGGTCGATGAAGTCGGCCGCTTCAAACCGGCGGCGGACGTCTACCAGACCGCCGCGGCCGAGGCTGGCGTGAGTCCGGCCGCGGCCTTGATGGTGGCGGCCCATGATTGGGACATCCTGGGGGCCCGCTACGCCGGTCTGCCCGGCGTCTTCGTCAGCCGGCCCGGGGCAGTTTGGTCTCTGGCCGATCCGCCCCCTCGGCTGGTCGTGTCCGACCTCAACGGGTTGGTGCACGCTCTCGTCTGAGAGCCATTCTCCGCTCAGGTGGTCCTGGTCACCTTGCGTAGACGGCGAGGATGGTCGGGATCGGCATGCCTGGCCACCGTCAGGTGATAGGTGAAGACCTGGGCAGCGACCGTCGCCGGAATCGGTGTGAGCCACTCCGGCAATTCGCCGGGGATCGTGATCAGGTCGTCGGCAGGACAATCGTCGCGGTCAGAGATGGCCACCACCCGCGCCCCCGCCCGGCGAACCATGGCCAGCAGCTCGGAGACATCCTCATACAGCGGCCCGTCCGTGGCGACGGCGAGGACAACGAGACCGGGCTCGACCATGGCCAGCGGGCCGTGACGAAAGTCGGCGGCGGAGAAGGGTTGGGCAACCAGATAGGACAGCTCGGCGATCTTGAGGGCCCATTCGAACGCGGTGGCATGGTTGTAACCGCGACCGATGACCACGCACCGCGTCTCGGCGCGCATGGTCGCTGCCACCGGTTTGATCTGCTCGGCCTGATCGAGAATCTGGCTCACTGCCGGTGCCACTGTTGCCAGAACGCTCGAAAGACCCGGGTCCGGGGCCAGGGCGGCCGACAGGGCTGCGATGGCGAGCAGCTGGCTGGTGTAGGACTTGGTCGCCGCCACCGCCCGTTCCTCGCCGGCCGCCAGGTCGAGATGGCGGTCGGCCAGCCGCGCCATCGGCGAGCCGGGATTGTTCGTGATCGCCAGCGTCGGCCGCGCCTGGCTGCGGGCGGTTTCCAGGACGGTCAGCAGATCGGGGGATTCCCCAGATTGCGAGACCCCAATCACCATGGAGTGATCGAGGCGAGGGGGGCTGCGATAAGGACCGTAGAGGGACGGCGCGGCCAGAGCGACGTTGAGGTGGTTGTGGGCTCCCCACAGGTATTGGGCGTAGCGGGCCGCGTTATCCGACGACCCCCGGGCCGCCAGCACCGCATACGCGAAGTCCGCGGTCGACATCCAGTGGGCCACCGACGCCACCTCCGTCCAGCGGTCGGCGATGAACCTGGCAAGGACCTCGGGCTGGGAGATGATCTCGTCCCACAGGCTCATGGTTGCCAAACCACCTCGCCGTCGATGACCGTCGCCTGCACTCGCATCGATCCGTCAAAAACTGTCAGGTCCGCCCGCGCTCCGATCGCCAAGCGCCCACGCTCGGAGAGCCCGAGAACGGCCGCCGGCACCGTGGCGGCCGCCGCCACCGCCTCGGCTGGTGGGCAGGCCGTGAACTCGACCAGGTTGCGGACCGCCCGGTCGAGGGTCAGAGTGCTGCCGGCGAGCCGGCCGGAGGCATCGACCGGCCGACCGTCCTCGACGGTCACGGTCATCCCTCCCAACTCGTAGGTGCCGTCACCGATTCCGGCCGCGGCCATGGCGTCGGTCACGAGTGCCATCCTGGTCGGTCGCAGCCACTTCCAGGCAGCTCCAACCGTGGCCGGATGAGAGTGGACACCGTCGGCGATCAGGCCCGCCACCACTCCCGGATCCTCCACCAGGGCCCCAATGAGCCCCGGGGCGCGGGACGCGAAAGGCTCCATGGCGTTGAAGAGGTGGGTGACGCAGGTGACCCCCCAGGCAAACGCCGCCCGGGCCTGGTCGTAGTCGGCCGAGGTGTGACCCGCCGCCACCACCACTCCGGCGGCCCGCAAGGCTCGGATGACCGCTTCTGCTCCGGGAAGCTCGGGGGCCATCGTCACCATTCTCACTCCGGCCGCCGGGCTCCAACCATCGATCAAGCCCAGGCTGGGAGTACGGAGTTGGGCCGTGTCGTGGACCCCCGGCCGGGCGGGAGACAGCATCGGTCCTTCCAGGTGGAGGCCCAGTGGTTCGGCCCCCCGGTAGCCAGCAGGACGGGCGCGCAGCGTCTGCAGCGCCCGGTCGACAGTCCCCCCCGGAGACGAAATGATGGTGGGAAGGAACGCTGTGACACCGTGCTCGGGGAGCCGGGCGCCAACCCGCCAGATCGATGAGGGGTCCTCCGTGAAGTCCTCCCCGAATCCGCCGTTGATCTGCAGATCGATCAACCCGGGCGCCAGCAGCAGACCGTCCAGGTCGATCCGGGCCGGGGGGATCCCGGGCTGGCCGGGGGCGCCACTCATGTCGACGATGCGGCCCTGGTCGATGGTCAGGTTGACGGGTTGCTGGTGTCCCACCAGGCGTCCGCCGACAAGAGTGGTCATGCTCGCTCATCCCGGTTCAGGCCATGGCCGATGGGGTAGAGATCGGGGATGGCAACCGGCAAACGGCCACCGATGGCCGCTCCGAACACCGCCGCGGCCAGAGCATCCATGGTGGGCGGCAGGATCCCGTAACTGCACAAGTGGACCGGGGCCATGGGGTAACGGGCCAGGTCATACGGGGTCCTGAGCGCCACCGTCACGGTCGGCACCCCGGTACCAAGGAGGGCCCGGACCAGCGCTGCCTGCGCCGGGCCGGCGTCGATGGTCCCCACCACCACCAGGTCATGGTCCATTGCCTGTCGGGCGGCGATGGCGATCTCCGAGTCGGGCGGGTCGTGTCTGACCACCATCTCCGAGGTGTTGCGATGTCGACTCTGGATGGCCGGGGCCAGGCCGGGGGCAGTGAGCGACGAGGTGTCGGCCGGAGTGAGGTCGATCGGGCGGGGCATGATGGCGAGGATCTTGCTCCTCTCGGGAGGATGGATCGGGATCATGCCGGGGGTGTCGCGGACCAGGGTGATCGAGCGGCCGGCCAACTCGGCCGCCAGGCGACGATGGTCGGCGCAACCCACCACGGAGAGATCCGGGACGGGGAAGCCGGCCAGCCAGTGCAACAAGTCCGGGAGCCGCCGGGAGGGCTCGCCGTTAGAGGAGGGGAGGCTTCCCGCCTGCCGCGGCCCGTAGAGGAGGAGATCGGCCCCCGCTTCCAGGGGAGCCTCGGCAGGCATGCCCGCAAACCCGCCCATGTCGAGCGCATCGGTGACGATCAGTCCGGAGAAGCCCAGGCGCTCCCGCAGGAGTCCCCCGAGCACCGCCGCCGACACGCTGGTGGGGAGATGTCGATCGCCGGTTATCGCCGGCAGGCCGTAGTGGCCCACCATGACCAGCTTGGCTCCCGCCTCGATACCAGCCCGGAAGGGAGCGAACTCCACCCGGTCGAGCCGATCTCGGTCGAGGTCGAGCACCGGCAGCCGGTCGTGGGGGTCAACGTCGGCCTCCCCCTTGCCGGGGAAATGCTTGAGGGTGGCCGCCACGCCTTCCTGCTGCAGGCCGGTCACGAAGGCGCCGACCAGCGCGCCGACCGCCGCGGGGTCCTCGCCAAATGATCGGATGCCGAGCGAGGGGTTGGAGGGGCGGCTAGCCACATCGGCGACCGGGGCGTAGTCGACGTTGGCGCCAATGGCCCGCAACTCCCGCCCGATGGCGCCGGCCACCTCACCGGCCAGGCCGGGGTCGCCAACCGCGCCGAGGGCCATGTTTCCGGCAAACGGCGTGGTGTCGGGGCCGGCACCGAGAAGCTGGCCGCCCTCCTGGTCCACCGCCACCAGCAGCGACCGGCCGGCGGCGGCGACCAGGTCTGCGGTCAGCTGGCGGGTTTGGCGGGCGTTTTCGATGTTGAGCGACCGGTAGAGCGTCACCCCGGCGACGCGGGGGTCGGCCATCAGATCCCTCACCTCGTCGTCGACGCGGGCTGCCCGAAAGGCGACGAGGGCGCACCCCGTCCCGGCCACGCGATCTATCCCTTGACCGAACCGGCCAGGATTCCCCGGACGAAGAAACGTTGCAGTGACAGGAACACGAGCAGTGGGATCACCATCGAGACGAAGGCGGCGGCGGTGAGCAGATGGAACGCCTCCCCCCGGGACCCCACGATCGATGCCAGCTCGATGGTGAGCACCGAGACGTCCGAGGAGGTGCCCAGGAACACCAGGGCGACCAACAGGTCATTCCACACCCACAGGAACTGGAAGATCGCAAAGGAAGCCAGGGCGGGCACCGACAGTGGTAGGACCAGCCGGGTGAAAGCCGTGTAGGGCGTGGCTCCATCGATAAAGGCCGACTCGAAGATGTCCTTGGGCAGCTGCGAGATGTAGTTGTAGAGAAGGAAGACTGCAAGGGGAAGACCGAAGCCGGTATGAGCCAGCCAGATGCCAACGAAGCTGCCGGTCAACTGGGTCGACTGATAGATGCGCAACAACGGCACCAGTGACAATTGCAGTGGAACCACCAGCAGACCCACGACGATGCCGAAGAGCAGACTTCTCCCCCGGAACCTGATCCAGGCGAAGGCGAAGGCTGCGAAGGCCGCCAGGGTGATGGGAATCACCGTCGAGGGAATGGTGACCATGAGGCTGTTAACGAGAGCATCGAACATGCCTCCCGAGGTGAGGACCCGCCGATAGTTGTCAAGGGTCCATTCGCTGGAGAATGGACTGAAGAGAGAGGTCCACCAGCCACTCGAGCTACTCCCCACCGAGGTGCGGAAGGAGTTGGTCAGCAAACCCAGGCTCGGGATGGTCCACACGGCAACGATCACGAACACGGTCAGCCTCACCAACCACGGTGCCCCCGCTTGGCGCTTGGCGCGAACGGCCCGCGCGGTCATGCCCCGATCCCTTGCCGTCGCAGGTTGCGGATGTTCACAATCATGATGGGCACGACAGCCAGGAGAAGGATCACCGCCATGGTCGTAGCCTGGCCAAAGTTGCGGAAGCGGAACATCTCGTCGTACATCCGCACCGCCACCACCGAGGTGTCGAAGTTGCCCCCGGTCATTACGAAGATGATGTCGAAGATCTTGAGCACCGCAATCGAGGCGGTGGTAAAGACGGTCAGGATCGATCCCCAAATCGATGGAATGGTCACCCTGAGGAAGGACTGCATTTCGGAGGCACCGTCGATCCGGGCCGCCTCGATCAATTCGCTGGGCACTCCCTTGATCGCGGCCGACAGGACCACCATCGCGAACCCCACCCAGACCCACACGAAGATGGCGATCAGGGCCAGCGTGTTCAGGGGGATCACCTGCATCCAGGCGATCGGCTCTACTTGTTCGACCCAGCCCAGATCGACGAGGAATCGGCCGATCCCCACCCAGAGGGCGTTGATCAAGCCGATCTGCACCTGACCGGGTGGTTTCCAGGCATACATGAACCGCCAGATGACGGCCGCCCCGACCATCGAGATGGCGAGTGGCATGAATACGAAAGTTTTGGCGAGTGATTCCCGCCGAACCCGATCGACCAGCGCCGCAAAGGCGAGGCCGATTACCACCGCCGTTATAGGTGCCACCAGCAGCCAGACCAGGTTGTTGCGCAGGGCCTGGAGGACTTCGGGATCGGTGAAGGCTTCCGAGTAGTTATGGAACGCACCTGCCCCCTCGGGGACCTCGGTGATGCTCTGGATGATGGTCAACACCGTCGGGTAGATGAGGTAGACCCCGACCACCACCACCGCCGGCACCACGAAGACATAGGGTCGGAGGACCG
>DATHSX010000088.1:0-1949 GCA_035463935.1 Acidimicrobiia bacterium
CGTGAATTCTTGCAAGGTTCCATTCACGATCGCCTCCCGGGCCCTGGCCAGGACCGACACGGTGTAGGTCAGGTTGTGGATCGACAGCAAGCGAAACGCCGCCAGTTCGTTTGATGCCAGCAGGTGCCGCAGATAAGCCCGGTGGTGGGCAGCACACGTCCAGCAGGGACACGACGAATCGAGCGGCCGCCGGTCGAGGGCGAATTCGGCCCGCCGAAGGTTGAAGTCGCCGTCAGTGGAGAAAACCCGTCCGTGCCGGGCCAGCCGGGTGGGCCAGACGCAATCGAACAGATCGGCTCCTCGACCGACGGCCCCCAGCACCCCTTCGGTGTCGCCGAGCCCCATCACATATCGAGGAGCCGCCCGGGGTAGTGCCGGGAACGCCGCCTCCAGCGCCAGGTTGCGCTCCCGCACGCTTTCCCCCACCGACAGACCGCCGATGCCATAACCGGCGAATCCCAGCTCTGCGGTCCGGCGGGCGCTGTCCTCCCTCAATCCCGGGTCCACTCCCCCCTGCACGATCCCGAAGAGGCCCTGATCCGCCCGGCTGGCCGCCGCCTGCGACCGCTCGGCCCACCGCAGGGTCCTTTCCATCCCCTCCCGCACCTTCTCCGACGGAGCGGGGAGGCCAACACACACGTCTAGAACCATCGCAATGTCGG
The DNA here is from genome assembly GCA_035463935.1 of Acidimicrobiia bacterium. Lineage (GTDB taxonomy): Bacteria > Actinomycetota > Acidimicrobiia > Spongiisociales > ZC4RG35 > DATEEG01. The sequence continues at coordinate 663 of DATHSX010000088.1, forward strand.
CGCCGAGCGACTCCTGCACCCTGATGGCGTCTTCCGGAGTGAGGTTGACCGACGACCCGTCATAGGTCGAGCGGAATTGAGCGCCCTCCTCGGTGATCCGGGGCGAAAGGGAAAACACCTGGTATCCGCCGGAGTCGGTGAGAATCGGGGCCTCCCATCCCCAGAAGTCGTGAAGGCCCCCGAGTCGCTCGATCGAATCTGCCCCCGGTCTAAGCATCAGGTGGTAGGTGTTGGCCAGCACCATGCGGGCACCGACTCTGATCAAATCGTCAACGTCGACTCCCCGCACCGCAGCCCTGGTTCCCACCGGCATGAACCCGGGGGTAGGCACGTCGCCGTGAGGCGTATGAAGCACGCCGGCCCGGGCATTACCGTCGATGGCCGTCTCCTCCCAGGAGACCGATGCGGCTCTCATCGAGCGCGGTCGCTCATCTGCTTCTCTCCGTCAGCATGGCGTCGCCAAAGGAGGCGAACCGATAACCCCGTCGCAGGGCGGTGTCGTATGCCCGCCTCCAAGATCGACCCATGAAGCTCGCCAGGAGCACGAGCAAAGTGGTCCGCGGGAGATGAAAGTTGGTTACCAACAGGTCAACCACCCGGAAGGAGAATCCGGGGGTGATGTAGAGGCCGGTGATCCCGTCACCCGGGTCGACTTGGCCTTCGCCGGTTGCCCGGCTTTCGAGAGCTCTCACCACGGTGGTGCCTATCGCCACCACCCGCCCGCCGGCCTCGTGGCATTGCCCGATCCTGTCCGCCGTGGCGGCTGGCACCGAAAACTCCTCGGCATGGATCTGATGGTCTTCGATCGATGCCGAACTGATCGGCTTGAAAGTATCGAGTCCTATCCGCAACTCGATGTCGGCCAGTCCTATGGAGCGAGCCGAGAGGTCCGCCAGGACGTCCGCCGTGAAATGGAGGCCGGCGGTCGGTGCAGCCGCCGACCCGACTTCGCGGGCGTAGATCGTCTGATAACGCTCCGGATCGGGAAGCCCGGTGTGGATGTAGGGCGGCAAAGGGACCTGGCCGACTTGATCGATAGCAGACTCGAGATCGCCTCGGGTCGACAGGCGCAGCTCCGCGATCCCCCCGACAGGGCCCACCGCGATCGTCGCCTTGATCGGGCCGAAGTCCAACTCGCTGCCCGGCCGAAGACGGCGGGCCGGCCGCACCGCGGCCTGCCAGACGTTGTCAGTCAGGGGTCGGAGCAGGAGAGCCTCAACCCGTCCCCCGGTCTCTGATTTGCTGCCGAGCAGACGGGCCGCCCTCACTCTCGTCCGGTTGACCACC
>DATHSX010000089.1:0-5850 GCA_035463935.1 Acidimicrobiia bacterium
GGCAACCTTCGCCATCTCCGGTGGCCAGGACTGGGTCCTGGCGGGCATACGCCGGGAGGGGGTCGACCTCATTGGTGAAGTGCGGCCCGCCATGTTCCGGATCGCAGGGCGCTCGGCGCCCCACGATCTGTACACCGACACCACCCTGCTTCGCCAGCTGGCCGACGAGCGTGATTACCCCGACGATCCGCCGCCCCAACTGTTCGAGTTTGGTGACCTTCCCCCCACCGCCGATGCCGCAACGGAGATCGCCATGAACTTCGGCAACGGCTTCATCGTCACCTGGATCTACGACGAAGCCGAGAACCGCTACTTGCGCCAATTCGGCGGCAGGCAAGCGGAGTTGATCGACCAGGAGGGGGTAAGGAGCCCGCTCGGCGCCGACGTGCTGGTGGTGATGCTCGCCCGCCGCTACACCGAACAGGCCCCCGCAGGCGCGACCTCGGTTCCAGCCATCGACACCGTCGGGGAAGGGGTTGCCCACGTGTTCGCCCACGGCTTGGTGATGACCGGAAACTGGTCACGGGCAACCAGCGCTGACCTCATCGTTCTCACTGACGATGGCGGCGATCCGCTCCCGGTCCCCCCCGGGTTCATCTGGATATCGTTCGTCCCCGAACAGACCGGCCTCGACTTCTCATGAGCGAATCGGCAGTTAGGGCCCTGCAGCGCCTTCATGACAGCCAGGACCTGCTCAACGCTTGCACCCTGATCAATGACGCCGCCGCCGACGCGGCGGGGGCGGGGCCGCTGAGCGGCCTAACCCTGGCGGTCAAAGACATCATCGATCAGGCGGGCCAGCTCACTACCTGCGGTTCGGCCTTTTATCGCGACACGCCCGCGGAGACGGCCCCCGCCGTGGCTCGGCTCGAGGAAGCGGGCGGCGCGGTTCTCGCCCGTACCGGCCTTCATGAGTTTGCATACGGCTTCTCCAGCGAGAACCCCTGGTTTGGCCCGGTCCGCAACCCCTGGGACCCCGAGACCTCTCCCGGCGGATCCTCGGGGGGCTCGGCGGTGGCGGTGGCGGCCGGCCTGGTCGACGCCGCCGTCGGGACCGACACGGGTGGTTCGATCCGGGTGCCGGCGGCGATGACCGGCATCTATGGGCTCAAGGTGACCTTCGGCCGCGTCCCCACCACCGGGGTGTTCCCCCTCGCCCCCTCCCTGGACACCGTGGGGCCGTTGGCCCGCGACGCCCAGACCCTGGAGCGGATGTACCGGGTGATGGCGGGGCTCGATCCGGCCAGGTCCACTCCGGTGCCACTCGAGGGACTGCGGATCGGGGTCCCCAGACAGTGGGTGGCCGGGGGCCCCACCGAGGCCACGGTGCGAGCAGCTTTTGCGGCTGCCCTCAACCGGCTAGAGCAACTGGGGGCCGTGGTGGTGGATCACGACGCTCCCGACCTGGTGCCCTGGGGAATGATCCAGGAGCTGGCAGGGGCGGAAGCCGCCCACATCCACCGGGGATTCCGGGCGGCAGGCCGGCCATACGGGGAGGAGGTGGCTGCCCGGTTGGACGCCGCCGCCAAGGTCACGACCGAGGATTACCTGGAATCGCACCGGTGGCGAGCCCGGCTGATGGAGCTCTTCGCCGACGCCTTCCGCACGGTCGACCTCCTGGCCACGCCTGCGGTCGCCTCCCGCCGCAAGGTGATCGGCCAGGATCTCATTGACGGAAAGCCCTATCGCCCGGTGCTGTCCTGGTTCTCGGCTCTGGTCAACCACGCCGGCGTGCCGGCCCTGGCCGTCCCGCTGACCACCGCCAGCTCCTCCCCCGGGCCCCCACCGTCCCTCCAGTTGATCACCCCCTGGTGGCAAGAGGATCTGCTGCTGGCGACCGCCCATCGCCTGGAAGGCGAGAATCTGGTCGGGTTCACCCGGCCTCCGCTGTTCGCGGCTTGAGGAATAGTCCCGAGGTATACCCCGAGCGTCCTAACATTGGCCTGTTGTGCCGATCAATCGGGTTGAACCGTTAGCCCCTTTGACCGGGCACCTGAGAGCCGATAAGAAGGACCGAGAGAGAGTGGTCCACCAGTGACCGAACCGAGACCGAGTACCAAGACTGAGACATCAAGTGGATACCATCGCCGCGCCCCCGCAAACCGGACCAGCAGCCGCCGCCCAAGCCGACTCCGAATCCGAACCCGACGCTGATCAAAACCAGGCCGTTCGCCCGACCAACGGTGACCGGCGGGTAATCGACAAAATCGTCATCCGCTTCGCCGGTGATTCCGGCGACGGCATGCAGGTGGCGGGCAGTCGCTTCACCGACGCCTCCGCCTACTTTGGCAACGATCTCTCGACCCTTCCCTCCTTCCCCGCCGAAATCCGGGCACCCGCCGGCACCCTTCCCGGCGTCTCCTCCTTCCAGGTCCAGATCGCCGACTACGACATCCTCACGGCCGGGGATGCCCCCGATTGCCTCGTGGCGATGAATCCTGCCGCCCTCAAGGCCAACCTCAAAGATCTGCGGGCGGGCGGCACCCTGATCGTCAACAACGAGGCGTTCGACGAGCGCAACCTGGCCAAGGCCGGGTACGCCGCCAATCCTCTGGTCTCCGAACAGCTGGCCGGCTATCGCGTGATTGAAGCGCCGATGGACAGCCTGACCAAGGAAGCGGTCAAGGAAACCGGCGTCAGTGGTCGCGACGTTCTGCGCTCCAAGAACTTCTTCGCACTCGGCCTCCTGGCCTGGCTCTTCACCCGGCCCTTAGAGCCGACCATCGAATGGGTCCAGCAGAAATTCGCCAAGAAGCCTGAGGTGGCCGCGGCCAACATTGCGGCCTTCAAGGCCGGGTGGAACTTCGGCTTCACCACCGAGGCTGCCAAGACCACGTTCGAGGTGCGACCAGCCACCCTCCCTCCCGGCACCTATACCAACGTGACCGGTAACACCGCGCTGGCCTGGGGACTGATCGCCGCCGCTCAATGCGCCAAGCTGCCGCTCTTTTATGGGACCTATCCGATCACCCCGGCCTCCGACATCCTCCACGAGCTTTCGATCCACAAGAACTTCGGCGTGCGGACCTTCCAGGCCGAGGACGAGATCGCCGCCATCGGCTCGGTCATCGGTGCCTCTTTTGCCGGGAACCTGGCAGTGACCGGCACCTCAGGCCCCGGCGTGGCTCTGAAGAGCGAGGCGCTGTCATTGGCCGTCACCACCGAACTGCCCCTCATAATGATCGACGTGCAGAGGGCCGGGCCCTCCACCGGGATGCCAACCAAGGTGGAGCAGTCCGATCTCAATATCACGATGTTCGGGCGGCATGGCGAGGCCCCGGTACCCATCATCGCCATCCCTACGCCCTCGGAGGCCTTCGAGCTGGCGATCGAGGCGGCCCGGATCGCCCTGAAGTACATGACGCCGGTGATCCTGTTGTCGGACAACCACGTTGCCAACAGCTCCGAGCCGTGGAATCTGCCGGAGGTGGACCGGCTGCCCGATATCTCCGTGCCCTTCGCCACGGGTTCCAACGGGAACGGCCACTTCCTGCCCTACCTGCGTGATCTCCACACCTTCGCCCGCCCCTGGGCGGTCCCGGGCACGCCGGGTCTGGAGCACCGGATCGGCGGAATCGAGAAAGAGGCCGTCACCGGCAACGTCTCCTATGACCCCGCCAACCACCAACTCATGACCGACACCAGGGCCTGGAAGGTGGCCAACATCGCCAACGACATCCCTCTCCTGAAGGTCGATGGCGACTCCGACGCCGAGGTGCTGGTCCTGGGATGGGGCTCCACCTACGGCGCTATCAAGGCGGCCTCCAACCGGCTGCGCGCCAAGGGCCGTAGGCTGGCGACCGCCCATCTCCGCTACCTGAATCCCTTCCCCCGAAACCTGGGGGAGGTGGTGAGGTCCTATCCGAAGGTGCTGATCCCCGAGCTCAACACCGGCCAGCTCTTGCGGCTGGTCAGGGCCGAGTTCCTGATCGACGCCCGCGGTCTCAACAAAGTGGCGGGCGAGCCGTTCAAGATCTCCGAGGTCGAGGAAGCAGCAATCGAATTCATGGAGAGCGCCCGATGACCGCCCCCACCTATACCAGGGCCGACTTCCAGACCGACCAGGAGGTGCGCTGGTGCCCCGGCTGCGGGGACTACACCATCCTTGCTGCCGTCCAGGGCTTCATGGCGAACATGGGTGTGGCTCGTGAGAAGATCGTCTTCATCTCCGGAATCGGCTGTTCCTCGCGCTTTCCGTATTACATGAACACCTACGGGATGCACTCGATTCACGGCCGGGCGCCGGCCATCGCCTCAGGAATTGCCGCCACCCGGCCGGATCTATCGGTGTGGGTGGTGACCGGCGACGGCGACGCCCTCTCTATCGGTGGCAACCATCTGATCCACGCTCTCCGCCGCAATTTCAACATCAAGATCCTGCTGTTCAACAATCAGATCTATGGGCTGACCAAGGGCCAATACTCACCGACCTCGGAAGTGGGCAAACAGACCAAGTCGACACCGGTTGGTTCGGTCGATTACCCGTTCAACCCCATCAGCTTGGCGCTGGGGGCTGAGGCGTCATTTGTGGCACGCACCATCGACATGGACCGCACCCATGCCACGGACATTCTCGATCGGGCCTACCGGCATCAGGGGTCGGCCTTCATCGAGATCTACCAGAACTGCAACGTCTTCAACGACAAGGCGTTCATCCAGTTGACCGGGAAAGATGAGCGAGCTTCCAACCGGATCGACCTGGTCCACGGCAAGCCCATCACCTTCGGCCCCAGCGGCGACCAGGCGGTCATCTTCGAGGATGGCCGCGCCCAAATCGTCGACTCCTCTGCGGTTGACCCGTCCCGGATCCTGGTTCATGACGAGCAGAGAGCCGATCCCACGGTGGCGTTCGCCCTCTCCCGGCTTTCTCACGGTCCCTACGGCCCGACGCCGGTGGGGATCTTTCGCAGCGTGTCCCGGCCCAGCTATGAGGCAGTCATGGCCCAACAGCTGATCGACGCTCAGGCCAAGCGTGGCCCGGGCGACCTGGCCAAGCTGATCCGATCGGGTGGCACCTGGGAGGTCACCGCCCCCTGATCCCGAGCGCGACATGTTGCTCCCTGGTGTCGGCCCGCCCCGAACGCGGCGTTGGGCGGTACTCAGTCGGTGAGCTGCTCCCCGGCGTGCCAGTGCCGATCGTCGCCTATCAGGTAGGCAGAGGCGGCCGGTCCCCAAGTCCCGCGGTCGTAGTACTGGATCGGGCTCGGGTCGCTGATGGCAGGCTCCACGATCCGCCACGCCTCTTCCACGGCATCCTGACGGGCGAAAAGCCGGGGGTCGCCGACCAGGGCGTCGCCGAGGAGCCGCTCATAGGCCTCGGGGCCCTCCACCCCTAGCTCGTGTTCGGTCTGGACATCGAGCGCGACCTCGTCGCTGACCAGCCTTTCGCCCGGCAACTTGGCCTGCAGGCTCAGGCCGATCAGATAGTCGGGCTTCATCCGGAACTGGAGAGTGTTGGCGTGAGGGATACGATCGGTATCGGCGAAGAGCATCCGGGGTGGGGCCTGAAACTCCACGACTGCCTCGGTCAGGGTCTGTCCGAGTCCCTTTCCGGCCCGCACGAAGAACGGCACCCCTGCCCACCGCCACGACTCGATCTCGATCCTGAGGGCTACGAAGGTCTCGGTGGTTGATCCCGGGACCACGCCCTTCTCCTCCTGATACCCCCGGTACTGGCCCCGGACGAGATGATGGGGCTCGAAACTGCGGATCGATTTGAGCACCTTCACCGTCTCGTCGCGGAGGGCGTCGGCCTCAGCCGACACCGGGGGCTCCATGGCCAGGAGGCTGACCACCTGCAACAGATGATTCTGGACGACGTCCTTGAGTGCCCCCACCGAATCGTAGAAG
>DATHSX010000090.1:0-3685 GCA_035463935.1 Acidimicrobiia bacterium
CACCGGAATCATCTCGGTGAGAGTGGAGTCGGGGGAAACGAGGACCAGATCGCGGGAGGCAACCGTCCCCGGCACCAGCCGCCATGGCCTCCGGGGATCGGTGAGCCGGCTCACGGCGGGTGAGCCTAACTGCTGAGAGCCCGATGATCCCTAGCCTGAAGGGGCGAGGAGGTCCGATGAGTGTCTCGTATCGGCTGGAAGGCGAGGTGGCTGTGATCACACTGGCTCGCCCGGAACGGTTCAATTCGGTCTCGGCCGATCTCAGCCGGGGCTTGATCGACGCCCTGGCCCGGGCGGGCGCTGAGAGCCGGGCGGCGGTCCTGACCGGCGCGGGCAAGGCCTTCTGTGCGGGGGCGGACCTCGCCGACCTGATGGGTGAATACGAGACGGGTGGGCCCGACCTCGCCCGGGTGATCGACTCCCGTTTCAACCCGATCGTCAGAGCTCTGCTCGAGGCCCGGGTCCCGACGATCGCCGCGGTCAACGGCGCGGCGGCCGGGGCCGGGGTGGGGTTGGCCCTGGCGTGCGATCTCCGGGTCTTCTCCTCCGTTGCCTACTTGCTGTCGGCGTTCATTGGCCTGGCATTGATACCGGACACCGGCTCGACCTGGTTGCTGGTCCGGCATCTCGGGCTGAGCCGGGCGTTGGAACTGACGACCACCAATCGCCGGATGGGAGCCGAGGAGGCAGCCTCCCTCGGTCTGGGCCCGGTGGTGGCACCAGCGGATCTGCTGTCCCGGGCGTTGGCGATCGCCACCGACCTCAGCTCCGGACCGACGGGGGCGTACCCGGTCAACCGCCGGATTCTGTACGAAGCGGCGGGCCACGACCTGGAGGCGGCGCTGGAGAACGAAAGGGTCACCCAGGGGAGGCTCGGCACCCAGCCCCTTCATCTGGAGGGCATGCGGGCGTTCCTGGAGAAGCGGACCGCCGACTTCCGCCGAGTGTCAGGGACCTGACTTCTCGGGCAGTCCGGACCGGCCGGCCCAGCGGGCGCGGATCCGCCGAATTGCCCCGAAGAGCTTCAGCGTCAGCCACACTGCCAGGCCGGTCAGAATCAACACCACCACGATCGTCACCCAGGGGTTGGTGATGGCCAGCGCCACCAACCCGGCCACCAACCCATCTTCGAACAGCGAGAGGACGATGTTGGAGAAGGGCTCGGGAGAGGTGTTGACCGCCGCCCTCGTTGTCGCCTTCGCCGAATGGGCGGTCAGGGCCAGGCTCCCCGAGACGAGCGCCCCCACTGCTGCCCCCACGGAGGGGGAGTCACCGGCGATCACATAGCCCAGGGCGCCGGCCCCGAGCGGTCGGACCACGGTGTGGATGGCATCCCAGACGTTGTCCAGGTAAGGCACCTTGTCGGCCAGGAACTCGACGCCGTACAGCACCCCGGCGGCGATCATCACATCGGTCCGCTGCAACACCGCCGGGACTTCGATCCAGTCCAGCCGCCCGGCCAACCCCAGCAGGAACGTCACCAGGTAGAGGTTCAGGCCGGCTGCCCAACCGGAGCCAGTGAGAAGCCCGATGGTTTCGAGCATCAGGGCTTGACTATGTAGATCGTGATGGCAATGGTACCGCTCTCCCCACCCCCCAACCCGATTCCGACGCTGGTGTTGAGCCAGGCAAGGTCCTCGACCCCGGTCTGGAAAGTGATCAGTTCCTGGGGAGTGGCCTCCGTGGGGCTCTTGGCAATCGACACCCCGGTGCCGCGATAAGCCACGGTTTCCCTCTTCTCGCCGATCGTGGCCCGGATCTCCAGGTCCATGTGGCCGTCGGCACGGACGGTGACGTAGTCGATTCCTCGCACCGGGCGCTCCCCCTCCCAGTGCCGGCTGACCGCGGTCCCCTCGAATGGGAAGTCGATCCTGGTTCCCTGCGGCATCTTCCCCAGCATTCGGGGAGACATCGTCGCTTTGACCGTGCAGAACTCTTCGAGGCTGGGCATGGGTCCTCTCCTTGGGCCTGGTGGATGGGGGACGCTATCAGCCGGTCGCCGGGCCAGGGGCCCTCTCTCAAATCAGCGACTGCAGGGCTGCCAGGAAGCGGTCGTTCTCGTCGGGAGACCCGACCGTCACCCGGATCCATCCCCGGCTCATCTCCCGGACTATCACCCCGACTCGCAGCAGCCGGCCGAACGCGTCCAGCGACTCGTCGCCGGGCCGCAGGTAGACGAAATTCGCCTGAGACGGAACGTGCTCGACACCCCGGGCCAGGAGTTCCTTCTCGATGCGAGCCCTTTCCTGTTCGTTGAGCCGAACCCGCTCTTCCACCCGTTCGGGATAGCCGAGGGCCTCGCGCGCCGCCACCTGAGCCAGGCTGCTCACCGTGAAGGGAGCCTGGGCCCGCCGCAGGGCCAGCAGCGTTTCCGCCTGACCAACCGCATAACCGACGCGGAGGGCCGCCAGGCCATAGACCTTCGAGAAGGTACGGGTGATCACAACGTTGGGTCGGGCGAGGGCCTCGGCCATCAGGGACTCGTAATCCGGAGCGGTGGCGTATTCGAAGTAAGCCTCGTCAATCACGACCAGCACCTGCTCCGGCACCCGATCGGTCACCGTGCTCAATGCCTCCGCCGACAGATACGTGCCGGTCGGGTTGTTGGGGTTGCAGAGAAAGAGGAGGGTGGTGTCCGCCCGCACGGCTCCCACGATCGCCTCCGGGTCGATCCTGTGACGGGCATCGAGCGCGACCTCGATGCCCTCGCTGCCGGCCAAGACCGAGGCCATTCGATAGACGACGAACGAGGGCCACGGGTAAATCGTGGAAGTCCCCGGCCCCCCCACGGCCTGCGCGATCACCCGGATCAGCTCCGAACTTCCCCCACCAAACATCAGCTGCTCGGGGGTGACCCCGAGATGAGCTGCCAGCGCCCGGCGCAACTCATACCAATCATTGTCGGGATAGCGATTGACGCCGGCCGCCGCCTCGCGGATGGCGGTGATCACCTCGGGAAATGGCGGTAAAGGGCTCTCGTTGGAGGCCAGCTTGATCACGTCGTCGGGATCGAAACCGACGATGCGAGCAACCTCTTCGATCGGCCGGCCGGCCTCGTAAGGGGGGATCCCGGCGACGCCGGGACGGAGAACAGGCACCGATGCAAGGATATCCGGACCCGGCAACAGAAAAGCAAAGGAGTTGCTCAACCTGGGCCTCCCCTCCGACCGATACAAGCACAGACCGATCAGCCAACGCGAAGCGGCCTGACAGCCGGAGGGAGCCTTCCCACCCGCTCGATTCGACTCTCTCTTCCGGCGACCCGCCCCGATGGGCGGGTCTCGTCGTTGGCGGGCTGCGGAGGCGTTGGCCGCCCCGACGTGGTTTGATGATCTGATCGACCAGTTGGCGTCCCCCACCTATCCCATCCGTCAGATCCTGGCTGCCGACGGCACCCCTCTGGGCGGCGACCCGGGACTGTCCGCCGATCTGACCGCGACCATGTACCGCCTGATGGTGCTGAGCCGCGAGTTCGACCGGCGGATGCTCGGACTGCAGCGTCAAGGGCGTCTCGGCACGTATCCGATGCTGGAAGGGCAGGAGGCGGTCCAGGTGGGCTCGGCGCTGGCACTGGCTCAGGGCGATTTCGTCTTCCCTTCCTACCGGGAGCACGGGGTGCAATTGGCCCGCGACGTGCCCGTCGAAACGGTCATGTCCTACTGGCGGGGATTGCCCAACGATGGCT
>DATHSX010000091.1:0-4166 GCA_035463935.1 Acidimicrobiia bacterium
CACCACCGCCGGATGGTTGTGACCGAGGTTGACCACGGCGGTCCCACAGGCAAAGTCGGCGTAACGGCGGCCGTCCTTGGCGTGGACCCAGAGGCCCTCGGCCTTTTCGGCGATGACATCGGTGTCGAAATTGATGACGAGGGCGATCCGGTCGCGATGGCGGTCGAGTAGTTCGGTCACTGGGGCTCCTTAAGAGTGAATGTTCGGCGAATCGGCTAACGCGGCCGGTGCTTAAGGAGCGGCAAAGAGACTGGTCCGCAGGGCACGGGGAAGAAGACCCATGCTGTCGATTCTAATCGGGGAGTTGGCCCTGCTCCCGGTTGAGGGCTTCGACCAGGCCATCTCGATCTCTCACCGTCACCGTCAGGCCGGCGTGGCTGGACCGGGGCGGGATCACAGTGGGGATCGGCTCGACGAACAACACGCATACGCCTCCCCGGGAGGTGGTGCCAAAGGTGATCCCGGAGTCCACGGCCGAGCTTCGCAATCCGAGCGCTTTCCACCATCGATAGGGTCCCGTACGTGTGGCGGATTCGATGTTGGTTAGCGGTGTCTCCACCCGGAAACGGCCGAAAGTGGCGATGAATCGGCCATTCTCGGTGAGGGTGACTCCATCTACGCCGGGTTTGGCGCCGAGTGGGCTCCAGATCCAACGAAACCGGCCGTCGAAGTCGTAAGGGAAGAACCGATCGGCCACGGGCTCATGTTGGTTGCTTTCCGCACCCGTGTCTATTGACCGGTCAACGAACGCCTTCTCCCGCCACGACGCGGCCGACCACACGCGCATCGTGTCCCGTTGCCCGGCAGACCGAGTCGGCGTCCGGGGCTGCCACGATCAGGCAGAAGCCGATTCCCAGGTTGAAAGTGCTCTCCATCTCCTCATCCGGTATTTCGCCCCATTCCTGGATCACCTCGAACACGTTGGGGATCTCCCAGGAGCGCCGGTCGAGTTCAATCCCCAGACCGCCGGGCAGCACCCGCGACAGGTTGCCGGGGAGGCCGCCACCGGTGATGTGGGCGGCGGCCTTGACCGTCCGGGAGGCGGCCGCCCCCGCCACGGCGGGGGCATAGATGACCGATGGCCGCAAGAGCACCTCACCGATAGGCGCGCCCTCGCCGGGGAAGGCGTCCTCCAAGTCACGGTCGCCCAGCACTCGCCGCACCAGCGAGAAGCCGTTGGAACGGAGGTTGGGAGAGGCCAGGCCGATGACCACATCGCCCTCCTCGACGCGATGCGGACCGAGTTCCTCACCCTGTTCGACGACGCCCAGGGCGGCGGCGGCCAGGTCGACCTGGTCGGTTTCCATGACCCCGGGGTGTTCGGCGGTTTCGCCTCCCAGCAGCGGGCAGCCGGCCGAGGAGCAGGCGGCGGCGATCGAAGAGACGATGGCAGTGTCCCTGTCCGGCCGGAGCGAACCGACTGCCAGGTAGTCGACTAACCCGACAGGTCTGGCCCCGGCCGCGGCGAGATCGTCGATCACCATTGCCACCAGGTCGAACCCCACCCCCTCCCAAAGGCTTAAACGCCGGGCAAGTTCGAGCTTGGTGCCCACCCCATCGGTCGTCAGCATCAACACCGGATTCCGGTATCCGGGGGGGAGAGTCACCCCGGCGGCGAAGCCTCCGAACCCCCCGACCACTCGTTCGTTCCAGGTCGCGGTCACGGCCGGGGCGATTGCCGCCACATGGCGTTCGGCTCCGATCAGGTCCACGCCGGCCTGCCGGTACGAGGTCACGGCCGCTGCGAAACGGTTTGTTCGAGAGCGTCCTTGCCGGCCGCCCCGCTCACATCGGTCGGGTAGTCACCGGAGAGACAGGCGTGACAGAACCCACCGTCTTCTACCCCGGTGGCGTCCAGCAGACCTGGCAGCGAGAGATAGCCGAGCGAATCGGCGCCGACATGGAGGCGGACCTCGTCGATCTCCATCCGGGCTGCGATCAGGGTGGAAGGGTCGGAGGTGTCCATCCCGTAAAAGCACGGCCACCGATAGGGAGGTGACGAGATCCGGAGGTGGACTTCGGCGGCTCCGGATTCGCGCACGAGATTGACGAGCTGGCGGGTGGTGGAACCGCGGACGATCGAGTCGTCGATCAACACGACGCGGCGTCCCTGCAGTGTCGCCGCGATCGGATTCAGCTTGAGCCGTACCCCGCGGTCTCTGAGCAGCTGGCTCGGTTCGATGAAGGTGCGACCGACATAGCGGTTCTTGACGAGACCGTCGGTGTAGGGAATCCCCGATTCCATGGAGAAACCCTGTGCGGCGGGAATGCCCGACTCGGGGACGGGGACGACCACATCGGCAGCCACAGGATGTTCGATGGCCAGCCTCCTGCCCATCTCATGGCGGGCGGCGTGGATGTTCCTCCCGTACAGCTGGGAATCGGGGCGAGCGAAGTAGACGAATTCGAACAGGCAGAGCCGCGGTTCGACCGCCGCAAACGGGAATGCGGAGCGCACGCCGCCGGCGTCGATCACGACCATTTCGCCAGGGGCGATCTCGCGGACGAAACGGGCGCCAAGAATGTCTAACCCGGCCGACTCGGACGAGATCACCCATCCCTCATCCATCCGACCCAGACACAAAGGACGAAAGCCGTTGGGGTCCCTGATCCCGATCAGCCGCCCCTGATCCATGACCGCCAGCGAGAACGCTCCCGCGAACGAGGGAAGCACCTCCAGGAGCGCCCTCTCCAGCCCGCGATCGTCCGAGCGCCCATCCTCGACAGCCCGGGCGATTGCCTCGATCATCAACTCGGAGTCGGTGGTTCCCCTGGTCCTGGCGTACTTGGCTCCCAGTTCCACGGCATTGGTGAGATTGCCGTTGTGGGCGAGGGCGATCGAAGTGGTGCCTACCTGGCGGTGCACCGGCTGCGCGTTCTCCCAGCAATTGGAGCCGGTGGTCGAATAGCGGGTATGCCCGATCCCGAGATGACCGTCGAGTCCGGCCAGCGATGATTCGTCGAATACCTGGGCCACCAGCCCGAGATCCTTGAAGACGGTGACCGTCTGGCCGTCGCTGGCGGCGATGCCCGCCGACTCCTGGCCGCGATGCTGCAGTGCGAAGAGACCGAAGTAGATGAGGGGAGATACCTGCTGACCGGGGGCATAGACCCCGAACACCCCACACTCTTCGCCCGGGCGGCTCAGGGGATCGTTCACCCGGGCATGGTACCGGGGCCGGATGGTTGGCCATTCCAGTCATGCCCGGAGCCACCCCTCCGCGGTCGGTTTTCACGCGCTGTTCACTTGCCCCGGTGGGTCCCCTTCGTTACACCTGGTGTATGAGGATTCTGGTAGCCGAGGACGATCCGGTGGTCGGTGACGCTTACGCAGACGCCCTCCGGGCGGGCTTCAACACCGTCGTCCGCACCACGGGTGTCGACGACACTGTGGGTAAACTGCAGGACGCCGAGGCCGAAGTGGCGATACTCGATGTGCAGCTGCGCGATGGCAGCGCCTGGGATGTGCTCGACTCGATCGGCAGCCCGCATCCTCCATTTCGGGTGTCGCTGGTCACCGCCATGGACGTGGCTCCTCCCCAGCGGTGGTCCCATCTCCCGCTTTTTCGAAAGCCTCTCGACCATAAAGGCCTGCTGAAGGCCGTCGACGACGCTGCCGCCTACCAACGATCTGACGACGAACCGGCGACCAGTCTCGTCCGGGCCAATGGGGTCGAGCGCTTGTTGCTGTCGGATGAACCCCGGTTGCTCATCTCGATACCGGTGGTTCTCGCCGCGATAGCCCTGATGACCCTCTTGATGATTCCGATCAGGGAGGAGGCGTTCGGAGCGATCAGCGCCGGCTACACGATCGTGGTCCTCGCCATCGCGGCGTATGCGGGAGTCGCCATCGGCATCGCCGGCGCCGCGGTGGCCTTTCTCGCTTACAACTACTTCACCGTCCCCCCCTACTACACCTTTGACGTCGCCACGACCCCGTTTGTCCTCAATCTGCTGGCCTTTCTCGCCGCTGCCCTGGTTGGTGCGCTGCTCATCGGCACGGGCCGCACTCTGGCTCGCCGGCACGCCAGCGACGCGGCCTTGAGCCGGCTGCGGCTGCAGGTGCTTTCACAGACTCGTGACGTGTCTTCCAGTCAGCTGATCGGAGTGATCACCCGGATAGTGCGCGAGGCTCTCTCTGCCGGGACCACCCTGGCTCTGCTCCA
>DATHSX010000092.1:0-3468 GCA_035463935.1 Acidimicrobiia bacterium
CGGCGGCCGGCGGCATCGTCGGCAAGTTCGCCGAGCACAGGGTCAAAGGTGGGCTGGAGACCGGTATCGGCGACAAGCTGAAGCCGGGAACGGCAGCCATCCTGGCTCTCGTCGCCGAAGACGACCTGCTTCCTGCCGAGCAGGCACTCAGCGGCTCACCCGCCAAGTCACGCGTCGAAATGGAGGGCGACTCCCTCGATGATCTCCGGGAGGCGCTGGCCGAGGCAGCAGGCAAGTTCAACCCGGATCGCACCGTCCTTCCGCTCCACGACCCAGCTTTCTCGGGGGTAGCGGGTCGAACCATCGGCGACTCGGTGCCGGACTGGACCATCGTCATGAACCCCAAGCCGCCTGAAGGAGCGCCGAACGTGCTCGTGGTCCTCATCGACGACGCCGGATTCGGCAATCCGGAGACCTTTGGTGGGGAGATCCAGACGCCGGCGATGAACCGAGTCCGCGACATGGGTCTGGCCTACAACCGTTTCCATGTCACCGCCATCTGCTCGCCGACCCGTGCCGCCCTGCTGACCGGGCGCAACCAGCACCGGGTGGGTTTCGGCAGCATCGCCGAGTATCCGGGGCCGTTCCCGGGCTACACGGCGGCGGTGCCCAAGAGTTGTGCCCCGGTGGTTCGCACCCTGCGGGACAACGGTTACGTGACAGGTGGGTTCGGCAAATGGCACCTCACACCGGACAACGTCCAGGGGGCGGCCGGGCCTTTCGATCGCTGGCCGAATGGCTGGGGCTTCGATCACTGGTGGGGGTTCCTCAGTGGTGCAGCTGGCCAATATGACCCGATCATCACTCAGGACAACGGCATCATCGGTGTTCCCGAGGGCGAAGACGGAGACCAGTACTACTTCCCTGATGACATCACCGACAAGGCCATCGAGTGGCTTCATGCGGTGCGGGCCCAGGACGCCGACAAGCCCTGGTTCGTCTACTACTCGACCGGCGCAACACACGCTCCTCACCATGTCGCCAAGGAATGGGCAGACAGGTACAAGGGCCAGTTCGACGACGGCTGGGATGCCTACCGGGAGAAGGTGTTCGACCGTCAGAAGAAGCTGGGGATCATCCCCGAGGACGCCAAACTGACCGAGCGACCCGACCTGTTCCCGGCCTGGGACTCCCTCAACGAGACCGAGAAGAAGCTATACGCCAGGCAGATGGAGGTGTTCGCCGGGTTCTCCGAGAACGCCGACTGGAACGTGGGGCGCCTCCTCGACTCCATCGAGGAGATGGGCGACCTGGACAACACCCTCATCTTCTACATCTGGGGTGACAACGGCGCCAGCATGGAAGGGACGATCACGGGCTCGTTCAACGAGATGACGTTCCTCAACGGAGTAGCGCTGACCCCCGAACAGCAGATGGAACTCATCGAGGAGTATGGAGGGATCGAAGCGCTGGGCAGTGTGGATACTGCACCTCACTACGCCTCGGCCTGGGCCTGGGCCGGTAATACCCCCTTCCAATGGGGCAAGCAGACCGGCAGCCATCTCGGTGGCACCAGGGACCCGATGGTGGTGGCCTGGCCGGAGCGGATCATGGCCCGGGGTGAGACTCGTTCCCAGTTCACCCACACCATCGACATCGGCCCCACCATCCTCGAAGCCGTCGGCATCCCCGAGCCAAGGCTCGTGGACGGCATCGAGCAGGAGCCTATGGACGGCACCAGCTTCGCCCACACCTTCGAAGACCCGGATGCCGAGGAACGGCACACGGTCCAGTACTTCGAGTCGATGGGAAGCCGCGCCATCTACAAAGATGGCTGGTGGGCGTGCGCCCGGCTAGATCGAAAGCCCTGGGACTTCTCCCCCGAAACGATGAGGCGATTCGCCCCCGGTGTCTACGACCCCGAGGACGACGTCTGGGAGCTCTACTACCTCCCCGACGACTTCTCTCAGGCGGTCGACCTGGCGGAAGAGAAACCGGAGAAGCTCGAAGAGCTCAAGGAGCTGTTCTGGGCGGAAGCGGAGCGACACCGGGTGTTGCCGCTGCTCGGGGGCATGTGCATCTTCTTCGGAATACTGCCGCCCCTGCCGACAGAGACGCGCTACACCTTCTACGGCGACGTTCAGAACGTCCAGCGGGGCATGGTGCCGAGGATCGCGGGCCGGTCGTATGCCATCGAGGCGGAGCTAAGGGTTCCCGACGAAGGGGCGGAAGGCGTCATCGTGGCCAACGCCGACGAGATCGGAGGGTTTGCGCTCTGGGTCGACTCCGATGGGATCCTCCACCACACCTACTCCTTCCTGGGGGTGGAGACCTTCTTCCAGGAGTCGACCAAGAGCATCCCCACGGGGGAGGTGATGGTGAAGATGCTGTTCGAGGCCGACGAACCGAAGCCCGGCACGGGCGGGGTGGTGACACTCTGGTCTAACGACGAGCAGATCGGAGAGGGACGCATCGAGCGGACCGTCCCGGTCGCATTCTCCTCCTACGCAGGCATGGACGTCAGCCGCGACAACGGGCTGGTGGTTGATCGTCGGTACAAGGACAAGGCCCCCTACGAGTTCACCGGAACGGTGAAGAAGGTGGTATTCGACCTCAAGCCGGCGCACCTCGAGGCTGAGCAAGACCTCCACGAGCATGCCGCCATGCAGGCCGTCGGTCAGGGTGCCAGCGGCTGAGGGCATGCAACGACGCTCCAACTATACGGGTCCTCAGCCGTCGACCCACGGGCGATGCCGACCATGCGGAAAGGAGCTCGAGGCCGGACCCGGGCACGAACCCCATCGCGCGTCCATCGCGCGAGAGGGTGCGATGGGACGGTGAAGAACACGAAATGACGCGAACCGAAAATGATGTCTGAGCAGGCATTTCGCGCGTTTCCCCAGGTCGGCGGTTGCCCCGTACTCGGGCTCATAACCCGAAGGTCGCGGGTTCAAATCCCGCCCCCGCTACTACACAGGAAAACCCAGGCACCGCCTGGGTTTTCCTACGCCTAAGTTCGGGCGTGGAGGAACCCATGTCGGACGCCATGTCTGGAAGTTCTAGACGCCGATTCTTGCTCTGCCGGAGGCCTCGGCGGGTGCTGGGTCTCATCCTTCTGGACCGACCCTTTCGGGGGACGTTCGTAAACCCTTCGAACAACCTTTCGGACCTCGGTCGCTCTGAGCGCGCCCGTCCGATGGAGATCTTGCCGGGTGCGTCACGGAGTGGAGCCGGAAATAGATGGCCGGCGGCGTCCGCGCGCCGAGAGCTCCGAGTACCGTGGAGTCTGCGCGGGGTCCTCGCTCGTCACTGGCTTGGGACTCTGACAGCTTTCGAAGGAGTTCCCGATGAGCGAGTCAACGAGCGGATCAGATTGGATCTCCGCGGCCGAGTTCCACCGGGCGCGGGGCGTCTCCGACTGGCGTGTCACAGGGACAGGCCCGCAGACCGTCTACACCGCGACCTCCCTCTCCCACGCGGCAGACCTCATCGCCCCGGTCGTCGCCGCCGCCGAGCAATTCGGCATTC
>DATHSX010000093.1:0-4160 GCA_035463935.1 Acidimicrobiia bacterium
AGGACGTAGAGCAGCAGGGACTCGTCGTATCCCCGCCACCGGTACCGCAGGAATCCGCTCTTGGGTTTCCAACCATGGGCCACCGCCGCGCCCCGGTTGAGCGCCCACCGCCAATCCGCCGCCCGGTACAGCCGGTCGGCCAGCTCACGCACCTCGGACTCCTCGGCGGTGTCTCGATCGAAGTACTGCGCCCCGGTCAATGCCCCTGCCAACAGGATGGCAGTGTCGATGGTCGAGAGCTCGCAGCTCCAGGCCCGCCGACCCGAGTCCATGTCGAGCCAGTGATAGAAAAGGCCGCGGTACCCGGTGGAGTTCGGCTCAATTCCCTGCGGGGAATGCGCGAAGAAACGAAGGGTTGCGAGCGTCCGTACGACCGCCTCGGCCCGGGTCAGGTAGGCGCGCTCCACTGCAACCGGGTAGCAGGAGAGAGCGAGGCCCACCGCCGCGATGCTGGCGGGCCAGCCGGGCTGGTTCCTGTCGGCGATCAAACCATTGGCGGGATTGACCTGCTCGAGAAAGTAGGCGAACGTCTTTGCCTGGATGCGGTCGAGCAGGGCCTGCCCGGCGCCGTCGAGGGACCCTCCAATCAGCCAGGTGCCTCGGTCCACTCGCGAATTATCCCGGGTGCTGGACCTAGTTGCTCTCCCGGAGCCATAGCCGGCCAAAGCGCGGCTGGATGGTTTCCTCGATGATCGCCAGCAGGTCGGCCGAGAGCTTCTCGAGGTTGGCCTGGTGTTGCGCCGCCCCGCCGAATTGCTCGATAACCCGCTGGGCGTTGTAGCGGCGCCGGAAGAGCCTGCGGTCGATGACGGTCTGGATCCGCCGGCGAAGGGGAGTGAACAAGGCCGTGATGAGCAGGGTCGAGCCGGCCACGCTCAGCGACGAGCGCTGCTCGTCCCTGAAGACGCCCTGCAAGACAACCACCGATCCGAGATACACCGCGGTGAGCAGACCGGTAAGGACGGCGTAGACCAGCGTCCGGCGGATGATCACATCGATGTCGAACAGCCGGTAGCGAAGGATCGCCACCGTTATCGCCACCGGAATCAAGGCGACGGACAACGGAAACAGCAGTTGGAAAGCCAGCGGGATTTGGGCATCGGCCCACACCGCGGAGCCCGAGTACACCACGACAAAGAGGGCGCAGGCGTAGACCAACCATTTGATCTGCTCTCTCTCCACCGCCGACCCACGTCGGTAGCGCAGGACCATCGAGGCGATCCCCCCGAAGGTCACGATCAAGAGCCCAATCGTCCACGGCAATCCGAACCACCTATCCCAGAACTCCTCGGGAATGAACCCGATCGGGTTTGCCACTGTCCACTGGCCATCGAGCGGCCCGAGCCGGCGGGAGAAGGCGACCAAGCCGACGAACGACACCAGCATCCCGAGCTCCAGACCCAGCAGCCAGCGCCAGCGCCGGCTGAGGACCCGGCCGGTGGGAAACACCTGGAGGAGATGGAAGAGCGGAAAGATGAGAACCACCCAGGACCAGCCGTCGAACCAGGTGATCAGCCACAGCCAGGGATCCAGCGAAGCCGGGGCGCCCGGCAGGGCGGCGAGGCGGGAAGCGGCGAGGGCGCTCGCGGCGTTGCCGACAGCCGGGATGAGCATCACCCATCCGACGGCATTGCGAGGCTCTTTGGAGATGATCAGAGCCGCCAGCACCGCGAAGAGGACACCGATCGCACCCCAGACCACCTCTTGGAGGATCGCGCCGGGCCCTTCCGGCAAGGCGCCCCGACGCGCCCCTTCGATCATCGTGACTATCACGATCAAGGTGGTGGCCACAGCCAGGGCCCAGCCAATCCAGCCCACCAGTCGCCGATTCACGCGGTGTGTCTCCAACCTGCCAGCGGGCCTGCAGGGTATACGCGGTACAGCTTCTGACCCGCGAGAACGGCGCGGGAGGCGCCGTAATCAGCGGTTATTTCTCCAACTCGGCGAGATGGGCCTCATAGCGGCCGCCGTTTCCGGCGGCCAGCGTCTCATAAGGGGGGATGGCGAAGACGCTGACGCGGTCGTCCCGGAAGTCGGAGAAGGCGAGCAGGGTGCCGTCGGTGGAGACATCGAGGCCGGTGGTTTGGTTGCCGGCGACGATGGCATCGAGGGGCCGACCGGTGGCGGTGTCGATGAGCAACACCGAGCCCCACTCGGGGCCGATCAGGAGATAGGACTCGGGGTTGTTGCGACCCCGATGGGAGACGAAGAGAACCCGGCCGTCGGGGCTCAGATCGATGGTGTTGGGCAACCGGTCGACGGTGGCCAGGGTGGTGGTTTCCCCGGTGGCGACATCGGTGACGAAGACCGAAGCCCGGGCCATGTCGGAGGCGTAAAGGCGCTCGCCGGCCGGGTCGAGGACCAGGTGGCGATAGGCCCCGCCGGTCGCGAAGATGACTTCGCCTTCCCCGGTGGCGAGATCGATGACCTCGAGGTCGCCGTTCTCGAATCCGCCTACATACAAGTAGCTGCCGTCGGGGGTCACGGCCAGGCCGCGGGGAGTGGTGACGGTGGGGATCCGGTCGGTTTCCTCCCCGGTCGCCAGGTCGAGCACCGAGACGTCGTTGCTGACCCAGTTCGAGGCGAAGAGGGTCTCCTCGCCCGGGGAGAGGGCCATGACCTTGGTCCAGCTCCCCGAGGTCTGCAGCGTGCGCACTACCTCCCTGGTGGCGACGTCCACCTCGTAGACCCGGGCCGTTTCCATCTGGCTGACATAGGCGAGAGTGCCGGCGCGGTTGAAGATCACCTCCACCGCTCCCGCCTGGGGTAGGTCAAGCTGGGCGAGCAGTTCCCCGGTGAGGGGGGCGTAGACCTCCACCCCGTCTCCGCCCAGGAGCGTCACCCACAGCTCGGCGCCGTCGGGGGTGAAGGCGACCTGCTTGGGAAGGATGCCGACCGGAAACTCGATCAGCTTGTCGACGAGCTGGCCGGGAGCGTCCAGCCAGAGGGTGAGGTCGGTGTCGGCCTCCAGCTCGACGGCCTGTTCCACCGGAGCGAAACCCTCCGCCGACAGGCTGATGGTGAGCGGGCCGACCAGCTGACCGGTGAACGGGGGAGTGGCCACCACCTCCTGCCCATCGCCAGTGAGGATCGTCACTTCCACTGGCTGCGGCTCCACCGTCAGGTTGAGGGTGCGGGCGGGTCGCGTTGTGGTGGTGGTAGGAGGGACCGTCGTCGTCGTTGCCGGTGCAGTGGGCGGGGCGCCGGTGGTGGTGGTCGTCGGGAGGGGCACCGGGGCGGGAGCGGTGGTCGCGGTGGAGCCCGTCGTGCAGGCCACGAAGAGGAGGAGCGCGGCAACGACGGCCCTTCTCACGGAGCAATCATGGCAAGTCCGAGCGGCCGGTGCTCGCCCCGGGGTCGCCGCCAGCGGTGGGTTTCCCGGCTAGAAAGTCTTCGACATAACCGGGAGGGTCATTGACCGCACAAGAGTGGGTGGCGGCGTTCGCCGGCAGGCTCGGCGTCCCCGCCCCCGATCAGGCCACCTTCGACCAGCTGCTCGGGATCGCGGCCGAAGCCGCCCACAGTTCCGAGCGGATCGCCGCCCCCATCGCCACCTATCTGGTGGGCCGAGCGGGCCTCGACCCCGAAACCGCGCTGGCCCTGTCTCGGCAAACCGCGACAGATTGACTCTGGCGGGAACGCTGGACCACTTGGAAGGCTCGGTTTGCTTCCTCTTGGTTGAGCCTGGCTCAAGTAAGGAGCTTGCGGGCCTCGGTCTCGTTGTCGACGATGCTCCCGGTGGGTTCGAAGCCATGGCTGAGGTAGAAGGGTCGGGGTGAGCCCTTGCCCTCCCTCCAACTGGTGAGCAGGGTGTGATCTCCCATGCGCCGACACTCCGCGCCGACGAGATCGAGCACGCGGCCCCCGATCCCCCGGCGCTGGTGCAGGCGATCGATCAAGAGACGCCAGAGGAAAGGCTCAGGGTGGTGCTCGGTGCGGAGTGCCAGCATCACAAAACCGACGATCTCCTCGTCGGCGGTCACTGCTCGCATCCAGGGCACCACCGGAGCCCCGTTGATGACCTCGGGAAACAGGGCATCGGTGAACGACCCGCACATCGGTGCCACGAACTTCTCCTGGGTTTTGTGCGTGGCGAGCTTGGACACCAACGGCTCGTTGTCGACCGTGATCTCAACCAGGCCTATCTCGTCGGGATGACT
>DATHSX010000094.1:0-4622 GCA_035463935.1 Acidimicrobiia bacterium
TGGCGACCCCACCCCTGGCATGGTTTGGAGGTCGGACCTGAGCCGCCGGCGCTGGTGACTGCCTATATCGAGATCACGCCCTTCGATGTGATCAAGTACGAAGTCGACAAACCGACCGGCTATCTCAAGGTGGACCGGCCCCAACTGACCTCGTCCTCCCCGCCGACCCTGTACGGCTTCATACCCCAAACGTTTTGTGCCGAGGAGGTGGCCCGGCTCTGCCCGAACTCGGTGGCGGGTGACGGTGACCCCCTCGATGTCTGCGTCATCTCCGAGAGGCCGATCAACCGCGCCGACATCGTCCTTACGGCCCGGGTCGTGGGAGGCCTGCAGGTGCTCGACGAGGACGAGGCGGACGACAAGGTGATCGCCGTGCTCCAGAAAGACCCCATCTGGGGGGAGGCCCTCGATCTCGACGAGCTACCGCAGGCTTTGGTCGACCGGTTGGTCCACTACTTCGAGACCTACAAGCTAAGGCCGGGGGAACCTGCCGGGATCGCGATCCAGCGTCAGTACGGGAAGGATCACGCCTTCTTGGTGGTGGAGGCGGCGAGGCGTGATTACCGCAGACACTTCCCCGGCCACTGACGACTAGCTTCGCGGCCATCGAATAGAGGGAGGTCCTGCGGTGTCGATCCTGATCAAGAACGGGCTGGTGATCACTCACGCCGGGAGCCAGGAAGCCGATGTCCTCGTCCGGGACGAGCGGATCGCCGCCATCGGGTCCGCCGGGATTGGGTTGACCGCCGACGAGGTGATCGACGCCACCGGCAAATACGTGATTCCGGGCGGGATCGACGTCCACACTCACATGGAGCTCCCCTTCGGGGGCACCTTCGCCTCGGACAGCTTCGAAACCGGAACCCGGGCGGCCGCCTGGGGCGGCACCACCACCATCGTTGACTTCGCCGTACAGTCCAAGGGCGCTGGTCTCATGGAGGGATGGGAAGCCTGGATGGCCAAAGCCGCGGGCAACTGTGCCATCGACTACGGCTTTCATTGCATCCTCTCGGACGTCAACGAAGAGTCTCTCAAGGAGATGGATGTCGCTATCGACGAAGGGGTGAGCTCCTTCAAGATGTTCATGGCTTACCCGGGGGTCTTCTATTCGACCGACGGCGAGATCTTTCGGGCCATGCAAAAGGCCGCGGAGAACGGTGCCACCATCATGATGCACGCCGAGAACGGCATCGCCATCGACGTCCTCATCGCCCAGGCGCTCGCCCGGGGGGAAACGGATCCGATCTATCACGGAATTGTCCGCCGTTCGATCCTGGAGGGGGAAGCGACCCACCGGGCGATCAAGATGGCCGAACTGGCCGGGTGTCCGCTCTATGTGGTGCACATGTCTGCGCTGGAGGCCCTGGCCGAGGTCACCAATGCCCGGGACGAGGGCCTCAATGTCTTTGCCGAGACCTGCCCGCAGTACCTGTTTCTCGACCTGGACGATCTCGGCAACGGTTTCGAGGGGGCCAAGTTCGTCTGCTCGCCCCCGCTCCGCGACCGGGCCGAGGGCCATCAAGAGGCGCTGTGGTCGGGGCTTGCCACCAATGACCTCCAGGTGGTGTCGACCGATCATTGCCCCTTCTGCTTCGAGGACCACCCCGAACTCGGGCGCCAGAAGCGGCTGGGTGAGGGCGATTTCTCGAAGATCCCCAATGGCCTGCCGGGTGTGGAGCATCGGCTGGAGTTGATCTATCACGGGGCCGTGGCCGAGGAGCGGCTCAGCCTCGAGCGATGGGTGGAGGTCTGTTCGACGACGCCGGCGCGGATGTTCGGACTCTTTCCCCGCAAGGGCACCATCGCAGTCGGCTCCGATGCCGATCTCGTCATCTTCGACCCCAGGAAGAAGCACACGCTGTCCGCCGCGACCCACCACATGCGCACCGACTATTCCTGCTACGAGGGCATGGAGATCGGGGGAGGAGTGGACACGGTTCTGGCGCGGGGCAAGGTGATCGTTGCCGCCGACCAGTACCGGGGTAAGAAAGGCGACGGCCGGTATCTGAAGCGGGACCTGAACCAGTATCTGGTTTGAGAGAGGATCCTGAGTTGCAGTGCACCGAGGGTCGCGCGTGAAGCTGGGCCGGTGGGCGCTGCCAGTGCTGCTGGTGGCGGCTTGCGGCGGGGGCCAATCCGTATTCTCGCTCGAAGTCGGTACCTGCTTCGACGACCAGGGCGAGGGACAGATCTCATCGGTCCCTGCGGTCGATTGCGCCGAAGCCCACGACAACGAGGTCTTCGCCTTGATCGACTACGCGCAGGGCGAGTCCTTTCCCGGAGATTCGGCGATAATGGATGCAGGTCGGCGTCTCTGTATCGAGCAGTTCGAGCCTTTTGTCGGCACCGATTATCAGGACTCAGTGCTCGAGGTTTTTGCGATCACCCCCACGGAACAGAGTTGGGAGGACGGCGATCGCGAGATCATCTGCGCCCTGTACAACATGGATCTGAGCAAGTTGACCGGTTCCATGCGGGGGACGGCTCGTTAGACCCCCCCCGACACATAGAAACTCGACAGGATGTGGTCGAGCGCCTCGAAGTCTCGCTCCTCGTTGGCCTGCACTTGCACCAGCAGGATGAAGGCCCCCTCCGGAGGCCGGGCCGCCACCACGACGTAGGTGGCCAGGGTGTCGCCGCAATCGATATACGTGTCGTACCAACCGGTGTAGGCCGGGTCTTCGTAGACCTCGCGGCCGGCGTAAGTGCATTGACTTCCCAGCGATTCCAGGTAGAGGTCAAGGAGCGCCTCTTCGGAAGTGGAAGCCAGCCAATCCGAGGAGGCGCTGAAGATCATCCCCGGGGTAGTCCACGACTCCTGGAATTCGGCGAGGTCGGCTGCCGCCCGCACGTCGGTAATCTGACGGCCCTCGTTGTCCGTGTACGGAGCTCCGTCGACGTCCGACCACTCCACCGGCACCTCCACCTGCATCGCGCCCGTATCGTCGCTGATGACGGTGTAGTCGGTGTAGACGTCACCGGTCTCCTGCACCGTGGCATCGTCTTCGAGCTCTTCGGCAAAGGAGAAGACCTCGGCCAGGGCGGTTCCGTTGAGCTGGCCCCGCAGCACCTGAGCCGTGTCGTAACGGAGCACCTCCACCGGGATGACCCCGGTGGTCCCCTGGGTGCGGATGACGTCACAGAAGTCGGCCAGGGTGCCGTCCAGGCCGAGCGACACACCCGCCATCCGGGTCACGATGTCGCCCCCGGTAACGCCGCTGGCGTCGGCCGGCGAGCCGGGTTGCACTGTCTCGACCCATATTCCGGTCGTGCCGTCGTCGGCCAAGATCGCATAGCCGTTGATCCCGACGGAGTCGACATCACTGCCGGCCCGGAGTTCGTCGACGATTGGTGCTGCGTCGGTCACGCTGATGGCAAAGTTCTGGTCCGTATCGTCCCGCCCGGCGTAGTTCACGCCTACGACCTGCATGTCGGCGTTGACCAGAGGCCCTCCGGAATTGCCGGGTCTTATCCGGGCATCGTGCTCCAGAATGGCGTCCACCGAGGCCCATTCCGTCTCCCCCGGGAAGTCCGACTTGGAGATGATCCCCTGGGTAATCGTGAACTGCGGATCGCCCAGGGGGTAGCCGGCGGCATAGACGTCGGTGCCGGCGGTCACGGTCCCCTCGTACCACTCGAGATAGTGGTAGCCGTCCTCGGCCAGGTCGATGACGGCCAGATCGTTGCATTCCGAGACCCCCAGGATCTGGGCGTTGATGGGATCGGGATCGCCCCCGACATAGACCTCGATCAGCCCCGCTCCACTCACGACATGGCTGTTGGTGACGGCAACCCCGCTCGGGTCGATGATGAAGCCAGAACCGCTGCCTCCACCTTCGAACTCCCCGAAATCCGGGGTTACGAACGTGCCCGTGGAGACGATCTGAATCGTCGCCAACGGCAGGTCCTCCACCGTCGTGACCAACCCCTCGGGGATGGCCTCGGTGGTGGTCGTAGCCTCCGAGGTGGTGGTGGAGGCAGCCGTGGTCGTGGTCTCGGCGGCCTGCCCGCAGGCCACCAGAGCCAGAACCAGAACCAGGGCTGGTGGGGCTTTTCTCATGCAGTCTCCTTCGAAGCCCGCAAGCTAGCGGCCCGCCCCCGATCCGCCGGTCACGCAGAGACGTAGACTCGCAAGGAGGAGGACCTCATATGTCACCGATAACCCATTGGATCAACGGCAAGCCATGGGAGGGCGACCCCGGCCGAACCGGGAAGATCTACGACCCTGCGACCGGAGTGGTGCAGAACGAGGTGGCTCTTGCCGGCTCGAATGTGGTGGACGCGGCAGTGAGCGCCGCCAAGGAAGCGTTTCCCGCCTGGCGGGACACCCCCGTCACCCGCCGCCAGAACGTCATGTTCGCATTTCGCGAACTAGTGGTTGCAAACCGCCACGAGATCGCCAAATACATCACCTCGGAGCATGGCAAGACGGTTCCCGATGCCCTCGGTGAGGTACAGCGGGGCCTCGAGGTGGTGGAGTTCGCCTGCAACATCACCCACCTGCTGAAAGGTGAGTTCAGCGAGCAGGTGTCGACCGGGGTCGACACCTTCACGATGCGCCAGCCGCTGGGGGTCGTGGCGGGGATTACGCCTTTCAATTTCCCGGCCATGGTCCCCATGTG
>DATHSX010000095.1:0-3400 GCA_035463935.1 Acidimicrobiia bacterium
CGTCACCGAACAGGCATAGCCGTCACCGAACAGGCATAGGCTGTCCACCCCCCTGGAAGCGAGTCTCGGAGGAGCACACATGTGTCGATCGATCCATCAGCTGCGCGAAGGTAATTCCCCGGCCTCGCGGGAGGAGATCGAGGCGGCGGCCCTGCAGTTCGTTCGCAAGGTCTCGGGCTTCCGCCAGCCTTCCCGCCGCAATGGCCCAGCCTTCGAGCGGGCGGTGGCGGAGGTAACCGACTCCGTATCGCGGCTGCTCCTGTCGATCACGGCGCCGTCTTGACCGCAGCCGCGTGAGACCTGTCCCGACGGCGCCCGGTTCCACGACGAACCCGAGGATGGTGTTGGTGACGGTCGCGGCCGGCGTGATCCTCGCCACCATCGACGGCAGCATCGTCAACATCGCCCTGCCCACCATGGTCGAAGAGCTGCACACGAGCTTTGCGGTGGTGCAGTGGGTCCATCTGGCTTATTTGCTCGCCCTAGCTGCCCTCAGCCTGGGAGTAGGAAGATGGGGCGACGTCGCCGGGAAGAAGCGGATTTACGCAACCGGATTCGGGGCCTTCACGGCCGCCTCACTTCTCTGCGGAATGGCACCCGGTGTCGAATGGCTGATCGCGTTCCGGGCCATCCAGGCCATCGGGGCCACCATGGTGCTGGCCCTCGGTGTGGCCATCCTGACCGAGTCCTATCCCCCCGGGGAACGAGGGAAGGCCCTGGGATGGATTGGGACGGCGGTGTCGATGGGAATCGTGACCGGCCCGGTGGTGGGGGGTCTGCTGCTGTCGTCCTTCTCGTGGCGCTCGATCTTCCTCGTCAACCTCCCCGTGGGAATAGCCGGGACCCTGCTGGCCATCCGTTACGTTCCCGACACCCCTCCGCTCCCGGGACAGAGGTTCGACTGGACCGGCGCCGGGCTGCTCGGTCTCTCTCTCACCACCCTCACCCTGGGGGTCAATCTCGCACAGGGGAGGGCCTGGACCGATCCCCTGATCCTGTCCCTCCTGGTGGGCGCGACCCTGCTCGGGCTCGGCTTTGTGGCAGTAGAGCGCCGCCATCCCCATCCGATGATCAATCTCGGGCTTTTCCGAAACCGCCTGCTGACCGCCGGAATCGCCACCGGTTTTCTCACATTCGTCTCGGTCACTTCGATGTTCCTGCTGATGCCGTTCTTCCTGGAGGGCGTCTTGGGACTGACGGTCCGACAGACCGGTCTGGTGATGGCCGCCTCCCCCCTGGCGCTGGGAGTGGTCGCACCCATCTCCGGGTCGCTCTCCGACCGCTTTGGCGCCAGGGGCATCACCACCGCGGGGGCCGCGCTACTGGCGGTCGCCTATCTTCGCTTATCGGGGATCACCGCGAACTTCACGGTCTCTCGCTACCTGTGGCTCGCCGTCCCGGTCGGGATCGGCATGGGCGTCTTCCAGAGCCCCAACAACACCGCGGTCATGAACTCCGTACCGATCCACTACCTGGGGGTCGGCAGCAGCCTGCTCAACCTGACCCGTCTCCTCGGACAGATCGTCGGAGCGGCGACGCTCGGCTCATTGTGGGCCAACCGCGTGGCCGCTCACCTTGGTCGCCCGCTTCCCATCGAAGGCGCTCCGGCGGCTCCCGCCTCCGCCCAGGTGGCCGGCTTCCAGGACACTTATCGGGTGGCAGCCGCGCTGATGCTGATCGCGGTAGTGATTTGCCTTTGGGCTTTACGCCACGACCTATCGACGAGACCGCACCCCGGTCTGAAGTCCCGCTGATGCTCAGCCGATAGGGTCGCCCAGGCCCTTTTCCCTCGCCCCTTCCAGGGCCGCCACAGCGGCCGCCACGTCCTGGGAAGCGATGCCCACCGACTTGAACATGGTGACATCCTCACCCACCTGGGGATGGCGCCCGGCCAGCACGTCACCCATCGTGCACACCGGCGGCCGGTCGGCCTGCAGGAGGTCGCCCGCCTCGGCCGCCGCCGCCTCGAGGTCGTCGACGACCACATACGCCCGCCACACCGTCTCCGATGGCACCTCACACATGTCCGGGGTGAAGGCGCCGACGGCGTTGATGTGGGTACCGGGTCGGACCGACCCGTCTGAGAAGAGGGGTGACCGGGAGGGCGTGGCGCACGAGACCACCTGCGCCGCCGCCACAGCCGCATCGGGGTCGGTCACCGCCTCGCCACCCACCAGTTCTGCCAATGCCTCGGCCCGCCGGAGGTTACGGCTCCACACCAGAACGCGTTCGATGGGCCGGACCGTCTTCACGGCCTCGATCTGATCCGGAGCCATCGCCCCCGCCCCGAGCATCGCCATCACGGAAGCCTCGGCGTTCGCCAGAAGGCGCGTGGCCAGACCCGCTGCGGCCCCCGTCCGGATGGCGGTCAGGGTGGGAGCGTCGACCAGGCCCAGCGGCGAACCGTTGAGCTCGAACACCACGACGATCCCGACGGGGTTTCCCGGCACGATCGAAACCACCTTCACCGCCGTGTAGCGTCCCGCCCGCCCCGGCATGAAAAGCGACCCGCCCAGTTGGGAACGCAGAGGGGACTCGCGATCGTCGGAGAAGGCCAATTCCATTGCCTCGATAGCCAGTGCCATCGGCAGAGCGGCCCGGGTGGCCTCCCGGTCCAGGTACAGCATCCGTCCCTAGGGAACCCGCACCACGTAGTCGCCCATCGCCTCGTCCCAGGAGAGTTCGATGAACCCCTTGGTGGCTGCGGCCCGGCAGAACTGGAGGAAACCGCCATACCCGAACTTCTTTTCCGAGAAGTCGGGGTTTCTCTTCCTGACCTGGTTCTTGAGGCCCGACAGAATCGGAGCGCCGTTCTTCTTCTGAAGATCGGATACCACCGAGGCCAGCAGTTGGAAGGCCGGGGTCTCGCCACCCCCCTCCTGGGGAAATTCGACCACCGGATCGCCCTTGGCCGGGCCTTCGACGAGATCGAGCACACCCCGCTCCTCGAGATGCCGCAGCAATTCCCCAAAGGCCCGGAAGCCGTGATCGGCCTCTGAAAAGGTCGAGTCCTTGCGCAGCACCGCCCGCTTCAACGAGGAGGCCAGCACCGCCTCTCCACTCGACCGTTGCAGACCGGCCAGGGTGCCGGTGATGAGGCTTTCCAGATCTTCGGCCTCCTCTTCGGGCGTCTCGCGCACCGCCGGCCGCTCAGGCCCCCGGGCCCGGCGCCGGCTGCTCGCTGGCTCCGGAGTCCCCAGCTCCACCCCCTCCAGGTTCTCGTAGAAGAGGAACTCGTCGCAGGCCGGGGGCAGCAGGGCCGACGTGCTGGCCTTGATCCCGACCCCGATCACCCGTTTGTTCAACTCCCGCAATTTGTGAACAAGGGGCGTGAAATCGGAGTCTCCCGTACCGATCACGAAGGTGGTGACGTAATCCCGCTCGAAGGCGAGTTCGATGG
>DATHSX010000096.1:0-4278 GCA_035463935.1 Acidimicrobiia bacterium
CCTGCCCCTCTTCCCGACCAGTCCCCATCGGGTGGAGAGGCTGCGCCAGCGCGACCGGCTGTGGCGGTGCCACCCGATTCCCCGGCCATTGCCTCGCCGGACACGCCCAACCGACCTCCGGTCACCAGCCCCGGGAACACCGTCGCGTTTGCCGGGGCGGTGGCCACGATCGACCTGAGCGCGTTCGTCACCGATCCGGATGGTGACTCGTTGACCGTCGGGGCGCCGCTTACCTCAGATCATGGATCGGTCCAGGTATTCGACGGCCTGGCGGTCTTCACACCGGAACCACGGTTCTTTGGATCAGCCGATCTACGTTTCCAGGTCTGCGATCCGTCCGGTGCCTGCATCGACCTGATCGTTTCGGTGTTGGTGCCACCGGTGAACGACATCCTCATCGCCACCAACGACCCCGAGATGCTGAGCCGTTTCCTGGCGACAGCGGCCTCGCCCACAGCTGCGGGCCAACTGGTAACCGAATTGCTCCTGGATTCGGTGGAAGGTCTCGCGGTCCCGATGGCCGGGGCTGCGGGCCTCATCGGCGGCTCGTTGTTATTTGGGCTCCACCGCATCAGCAACAGCTTCGAGGAGCTGCTGCGGGAGCTGCTGAGAAGGCGCTAGGACCCGTCAGCCTCGGCTGGCGGTGACATCGTCGATCCTCTTCCGCAAGTCCGGGAAGCGCTGGAGCGCTTCCCGGAAGTCCCATGACATCAACACTCCGAGCCGGGTGAGGGCCGTGGCGACGACGTCGGCGTTGCGGCGGGCATCCTCGATCAAGGCCATCTCCCCAAACACGTCCCCCCTCTTGAGACCGGCGATCACGGCCCCGTCGCGGGTCACCGCCACCGATCCGTCGACGATCACAAAAAACTTGTACGCGTAGTCCCCGGCCTTGACGATATGGCCTCCGAGTGGGACCGACACCTCCTGCATTCGATCCGCGAGGAAGGCCAGGGCCTCCTCGTCCATAGAGGACAGGAGCGGCACGGCGCGGAGATCATCAACGGTCACGGAGGCCAACTCCCCTAGGCACTAGTACGACTGCACCGAGCATGGTGGCAATTGTGGCACTCGTGATGGGCTCTCGCCGATCTCGTCCCAGGGCATCCTTACAATCCTCTCGTGCCCCCCTTCAAGCTCCATTCCGAGTTCTCCCCTGCCGGCGATCAACCGAAGGCGATCGCGGCCCTGGCCGAGGGCATCCAGCGCGGAGATCGGTTTCAGACCCTGCTCGGCATCACCGGCTCGGGCAAGTCCGCCACCATCGCCTGGACCATCGAGGCCGTTCAGCGGCCGACGATCGTCATCGCCCCCAACAAGGCCCTCGCTGCTCAACTGGCGAATGAGTTTCGGCAGTTCTTCCCCGAGAATCGCGTCGAGTACTTCGTTTCCTATTACGACTACTACCAGCCCGAGGCGTACATACCCCAGACCGACACCTATATCGAGAAAGACGCCACGATCAACGACGAGATCGACCGGCTGCGGCACGCTGCCACGTCTGCGCTCTTGGTACGCAAGGACGTGATCATCGTGGCCTCGGTCTCGTGCATCTACGGCCTCGGCTCGCCCGAGCAGTACGAGGGCCAGCTCCTGCGGTTGTTCCGAAATGTCGAGTACCCGATGTCGGCTGCCATCCGGAGGTTGATCGACATCGGATATGAACGCAACGAGGTCAACCTGATCAGAGGGAAGTTCCGGGTGCGGGGAGACACCCTGGAGGTGATGCCCGCCTACGAGGAGACCGTCATCCGCTTCTCGTACTTCGGCGACGAGGTGGAGCGCATCTTGCGCATGAATCCCATCACCGGCGAAGTGATCGAGGAGCTCTCCGAGGTATTCGTCTTTCCCGCCACCCATTACGTCACCGAGCGGGAGAGGCTCCTCAAAGCCACCGCTCTTATCGAAGAGGAGCTGGCCCAGCGGCTGGCAGAGTTGGAGTCCAAAGGCAAGCTGCTCGAGGCCCAACGCCTGCGGATGCGGACCGCCTACGACCTGGAGATGCTGCGCGAGGTCGGGTTCTGCACCGGGATCGAGAACTACAGCCGCTATCTCGATGGCCGGTCGGCAGGCGAGGCACCGTACACGTTGCTCGACTACTTCCCCGATGACTATCTGACGATCATCGACGAATCCCACGTGACTGTCCCGCAGATCGGGGGCCAGTTCGAAGGCGATCGCAGTCGCAAGACGGTGCTGGTCGAGCACGGCTTCCGCTTACCGTCGGCCATGGACAATCGACCGCTCCGTTTCGACGAATGGCTGGAGAAGGCCAATCAGATCGTGTTCCTGTCGGCCACTCCGTCCACATTCGAACTATCCAGGTCATCGCAAGTGGTCGAACAGATCGTGAGGCCCACCGGACTGGTCGACCCCGAGGTCGTGGTGCGCCCGACCCGTGGACAGATCGACGACCTCCTCCACGAGATCCGGGCCCGGGCAGCCGCCGACCAGCGCATTCTGGTCACCACCCTCACCAAGAAGATGGCCGAGGACCTCACCGACTATCTGCTGGAGATGGGCGTGCGGGCCCGCTATCTCCATTCGGAGATCGACACGCTCGAACGGGTGGCGATTCTCCGGGAGCTGAGGCTGGGCGAATTCGACGTCCTGGTGGGGATCAATCTGCTCCGTGAGGGCCTTGACCTTCCCGAGGTTTCGCTGGTGGCGATCCTCGATGCCGACAAGGAGGGCTTCCTTCGTTCCGAGACGTCGCTGATCCAAATCATCGGGAGGGCCGCCCGTAATGTCGAAGGCCAGGTAATCATGTACGCCGACCAAGTCACTGACTCGATGCAGAGGGCCATCAACGAGACGAACCGGCGGCGACGGCTCCAGGCGGAATACAACGAGGAACATGGCATCGACCCGCAAACCGTGCGCAAGAAGGTGTCCGACATCCTCGAGCTGGTGTCGTCGGAGGCCCCGGCCGGCGATCGGCGGCGTCGAGAGTTGACGTCACGCCAGCCCCTCAATCTGGAAGGCGACGATCTGGTGAGATTGATCATGTCCTTGGAAGAGGAGATGCACGAAGCAGCCAAAGAGCTGCGGTTCGAGTACGCCGCCCGGCTCCGCGACGAGGTCAACGAGCTGAAGCGCGAGCTTCGTCAAATCACCCAGGCCGTCAGCTGATCGGCGGTAGCTGATGGCCGCGGGCTGCGGCCAGGCGAACTTCCTCTCCCACGCCTGTATCCTTAGGAGCATCCCATGACCGACCAGACGATCTGGCTTACCCCTTCCGCCTTCGAGAAGCTCACCGCCGAACTGGATGAGCTGAAGTCCGAGGGCCGCCGTGGCATGGAGGTCCGCCTCGCCGAAGCGCGCTCCCACGGCGACCTGCGTGAGAACGGTGACTACGACTCCGCCAAGCACGACCAGGGCTTGATGGAGGCACGGATCCGTCAGCTGGAGGCAATCCTGGCTCACGCCGAAGTTCGCGCAGCTTCCGATGACGGCAGCGTCGGAATCGGCTCGGTCGTCACCGTGATCGACGGTGACGGCGATGAGATGGAGTACTTCGTCGCCATCCCCGAGAACAAGGAACCGGGGTTCTTGCTCGCCTCGCCCTCCTCACCCCTGGGTCAGGCCCTGATGGGCGCCCAGGTGGGTGACGAGGTCAGCTACGCCGCTCCCGGCGGCACCTTCACTGTGACCATCACTCAGGTCCGGCCCTTCCCGGGCTGACCCGGGCTTCGCCCCCTCTCCCGTGGCCGCTGGCGTGGGTGAGCCCCGGATAGTCGGCCCCCGCGTGGTTGGCCCGGCCAGAGCCTCTCCCACCCCCTGGGTAGCCTGAGCCGGTGAAACTGCGCCTCCGCACCCCCCGTCAGCTCGCCCGCCAGCTACTGGCCCAGGCGCGGAGAGAGCCGGAGGCGGTCGAGCAGTATTTGGACGCCCACGGGGAGGAGTGGGAGGCACTGGCAGAGGCCACCCCCAGCGCCGCCGCGGCCATCCTGGAAGAGCTCGATGACGAAGCCGTAGCCGGCTTGCTCGGCGATCTCGACACCGCAGAGGCAGCCGAGGTGTTGACCGAGCTGCAAATCGACCGGGCCGCCGAAGTCCTCGAGGACCTTCCCGCCGCCGAGGCAGCCGCCCTCCTCGAGGAGATGAGTCCTGACGACGCCGCCGATCTGCTGGGCGAAGTGGACGCAGGGGCCGCCACCTCCCTATTGGGAATGTTGACCGACGGCGCTGCCGACGAGGTGCGCCGCCTCCTCCAGTTCCCGGGCGACTCGGCCGGAGGCCTGATGAGCACAGAGATTGCCCGCCTGCCGTTGGGGA
>DATHSX010000097.1:0-5302 GCA_035463935.1 Acidimicrobiia bacterium
GAAAAAGCTCGGCTGGGGATTCTCGACTCAGTCAGCCTCGGTCGCTTCGGGGAACCAGCCGAGGTGGCGGCCGTCGCCGGCTTTCTGGCCTCGGAACGCGCCGGCTACGTCACGGGCCAGGTGATCGGAGTAGATGGTGGGCTGGCGCTTTAATCCCTCCCACGCCGAGCTTTAATCCCCACAACACCGAAAGGAGCAAGTGACGACATGGACCGTACCGAGATCGAATCCCGCCTGCGGGATGTGCTGGTGTCAGAGTTGGGACTGGACGCCGACAAGATCAACCCCGCCGCCAATTTCGAAACCGATCTGGATGTCGATTCTCTCGGGGTGGTGGAATTGTTGATGGCAATGGAAGACGAGTTTGGCGTCAAGATCCCCGACGAGGAGGCGGAGCACATCCAGACCGTCGGCCAGGCGATCGATCTGGTCCACACGAAGCTCAACTCCTAGAGGCGCGGTTTGGCCCCGGCCAGCCTTCGCGAGCGCCGGCGGGTGGTGGTTACCGGTCTCGGAGTGATCTCACCGGTCGGAAACGACGTCGAATCGATGTGGCAGGCGCTGATCGCAGGACGATCCGGCGTCGGCCCCATCACCCGTTTCGACGCCAGCGGGATGCGGACTCGCATCGCCGCCGAGATCAGGGACTACGAGCCCGATGATCACTTCGAGCGCAGGGAGATCCGGCGCCTCGACCGCTATGACCAGTATTTCCTGGTGGCGGCCCGAGAGGCCATGAAATCGGCCAAACTCTCTTTCCGTCCGGATGATGAGGCCGCGGCTCGAGCGGGAGTACTGGTCGGCGGCGGATTCGGGGGGATGGAGGCGTTTATCGAGGAGATCCGGACCCTCGATGAGAGAGGTCCTGACCGGGTGTCCCCCACCGGCATCCCCAAGATCATCGCCAATATGTCGGCGGGGCTTGCCTCCATCGAGCACAACTTGCTGGGGCCGGTTAGTTGCGTTGTCACTGCCTGTTCGGCCTCGGCCAACGCCATCGGCGATGCCGCCGAGATCATCCGCAGAGGGGCGGCCGACGTGATGCTGGCAGGAGGGTCCGAGGCGGCCATCACCGATTACGGCATCGCCGGGTTCGCGCAGGCCAGGGCGATGTCAATCCGCAACGATGAGCCGCAACGAGCGTCCCGGCCGTTTGATGCGCAACGGGATGGCTTCGTCATGGGCGAAGGGGGAGGGGCGCTGATCCTGGAGGAGCGGGAGCGGGCTTTGGCCCGGGGAGCGTCGATCCTGGCAGAGGTCTGTGGCTACGGGATGTCCGCCGACGCCTATCACATCACCCTTCCCCGACCCGGGGGAACCGGGGCGGCGCGCGCGATGGTCGCCGCCCTGGCCGACGCCGAGATCGACCCCCGCCAGCTGGCGTACATCAACGCGCACGGGACCTCCACCGAAGCCAACGATGTCACCGAAACCGCCGCCATCAAGCTCGCCCTGGGGGAGGCTGCCTACGAGATTCCGATTTCCTCGACCAAGTCGATGACCGGCCACGTGCTCGGAGCGGCGGGAGCAGTGGAGGCGGTGGTTTCGATTCTGGTTCTGGAACGAGGAATGATTCCGCCCACCATCAACCTCGAGAATCCCGACCCCGAGTGTGACCTGGACTATGTGCCCAATCAGGCCCGCCCCGGCAGCGGCGACTACGCCATGTCCAACTCGTTTGGCTTCGGCGGGCACAACGTTGCGCTCGTGCTGGGCTCCGCGGCGGTGGCCGCCCGCTAAGACCGGCGGGAGGGCTCTTCCCCTCCGTCCGCTTGGCGGCTGCCTCGGGCGCGGGCGGTCCGGTATTCGGCGATGGAGCGACTGGTCAGCGCCAGGACGATTGCCAGGCCGACTGTCGCGCCGATGAAGCTGATCATCCCAATCATGGCCGCCGCCAGAGGGCAACCGGTGCCACCGGGAGGCTCATCGGCCCGGCAGGAGAAGCTGGTAACGGTCCACCCCAGCCAGCCGATCAGTGCCCCGAGTAGCAGTGACGGCACGGCGATCCACGGATTGGGCCGCCTCACCGAAGTTCGTCCTCGATGCCGGCCGCCCGGCGCACGTCACCGGGCAAGAGCTCCGGGGGTATCGACACCCGCGACCCTTGCTCGATCAACGGGCGAACCGCGAGACGGGCACCCCGAGTCCATGACAGGACGGCCGCCGCCCCGATCGTCACCGCCCATGCCACCCGCCCAGGAAGAGCAAGCACCAGCCCGGTGGCGACCAACAAGGGAAGGCCCAGACGCACGATCTCCAGCCCGAATGGGACCCGCCGCACATAGCAATAGAGCAGCCCCCAGCTGGCGAGTGACAGCCAGACGATGGCCCCCGACTGGGAGCCCGTCAAGAAGAGGGCTGTCACCACGGGCCCTCCCAGCAGCAGCATGATCAGAGCCAGGGCCGTGTCCGGCACCGGAGCGGTGGCCGGCTCCAGGCGGATTGCGCCTCCCAGGCGGCGATCGGCCATCATCACTCCTGCGAGGCCGGTCAGCGCCAGCGCCGCCACCCACGATGGGCCAAGCGGGCGAATTGCCGCCAACAGGAGCATCAACCCGAGGGCCCCGATGCCGAGCCAGTAAGCCAGGCGACTTGCCTGGATGAGAATGCCCGCCACCGAGATTGCCACCGTCACGGCCACCCCGGCCCCGACCACACTCGCCGGTGCAGCCGTCCAGGGGGCGGGTGCGACGAAGAGCCCCAGCGCCCACGCCAGAGCCGCCGCCATCAGCAACGACGTGGCCCAGATGTGGCGGGAGGGCATTCGGGACAGTATGTCAAATGCCCGGCACTGCCTACTAGCTTCGCCTGGTGTTCGCCGAGCCAATCCTTCACGTCGACATGGACGCCTTCTTCGTTGAGGTGGAGCGTCGGCGAGACCCCGCGCTGCGCCACCGCCCCGTCGTGGTCGGTGGTGCCGGCCCGCGAGGGGTGGTGGCTGCCGCCAGCTATGAGGCCCGTCGCTTTGGCATCGCCTCCGCGATGCCAATGGTGGCCGCCCGGCGCCGCTGCCCCCAGCTGACGATCGTTCCCCCCGACCATCGCCTCTACCAGGAGGTTTCGGCCGAGGTGTTCGAAATCTTCCGGTCAGTGACGCCCCTGGTGGAGGGACTGTCGCTCGATGAGGCTTTTCTGGACGTCTCCGGGCTTCGCCTGCACCATCCCGACCCCGTCGCGGTGGGCCACCTGGTCCGCCATCGGGTCCGCACGGAGCTAGACCTTCCAGCCTCGGTGGGGGTCGCCGCCACCAAGTTCGTGGCCAAGCTGGCCTCGGCATCGGCCAAGCCCGATGGGTTGCTGCATGTGGCGGCGGCGGACACACTGGCCTTTCTCCACGGCCTCCCGGTCCGCTTCTTGTGGGGGGTCGGGGAGGCCACCCGTGCCAGCCTTGAGGCGATGGGGGTGGCAACCGTGGGCGATCTGGCCAACTTGCCGGAGCAGGCCCTGATTCAGCGCCTCGGTTTCAGCCATGGGCGCCAGCTGTCCGCGCTAGCGCGGGGGGAAGACCCCCGACCGGTGGTGGCCGATCAACACGGCAAGTCGATCTCAGTTGAGGAGACCTACGGGCGTGACCTCGAGTCGGCAGCAGAGGTCCATACCGAGTTGCTTCGACTGTGTGACCGCCTGACCGGGCGCCTGCGCCGGGCCGGCCTGGCTGGACGGACTGTGGGAGTGACCGTTCGATACGGCGACTTTTCCAGCATCACCCGCCACCGAACTTTTTCGGATCCCGTCTCTAGCCTCCATGACTTGCGCCGGGCCGTCGAAGCCCTGCGGCATAGCGTCGAGTGGGGTCGCCCGGTGCGTCTCCTGGGACTGTCGATCACCGCCCTGGTCGATCGAAACCAGCCGCGCCAGCTCACTGTTGATGGCGAGCCGCGATGGGACGACCTGGCCACGGCGATAGACGCGGTGCAAGATCGGTTCGGGCACGCCGCGGTCCGGCCCGCCCGGCTCCTCGACCTATCCCGGGAGCCGAAAACAGGGCCCGAAGAGACCGGTCCAAAGTGACCGGCTTCTTCGTATACTGAGTGGACGGAGTCATAGACTCCCCCAGGTCCCGGTGGGCCGTGCCCACTGATCTGGTGAGTGATCCGACGGCTAGTCATTGGGGACGAGGAGAGCAAGGTCCATGCCGCTGAGCGATCGTGAGCAGAAGATCCTGGCGGAAATCGAACGCCACTTCTACGAAGAGGACCCCGCTCTCGTTCGCGCCGTCCGCAACATCGATCGCAAGCGGCGAGTAGGTCTTCGCCTTCCCCTGCTCGGGGTCGTGCTGGGCCTGGCCGTCATTGGCGTCACCTTCACAAGCTCCACGATCTTGGCGGTGGCCGGCTTCGCCGTTCTGGTGGTGTCGGCGAGCTTCCTGGTGCACGCCGTCAAGGCGCGCGGTGAGGAGGTTGCGGCCGATCGCGACGAACAGTCGTCGGGGCGACGAAAGATTCGTCGTCGCTTCGGACGCGACTGATCACAAGCGCTACAGTTGCGCCCCCGGTCGATTGAGATGTACAGGAGGCGGGTCACACTTTCTCAAGCGAGGGGAAACCGGC
The DNA here is from genome assembly GCA_035463935.1 of Acidimicrobiia bacterium. Taxonomy (GTDB): domain Bacteria; phylum Actinomycetota; class Acidimicrobiia; order Spongiisociales; family ZC4RG35; genus DATEEG01. The sequence continues at coordinate 4,551 of DATHSX010000097.1, forward strand.
GGCGGCTTTTCTTGGGAGGAAACGATCGATCAGCTGCCGATCGATCAATCGGTATTTTGGGAGAGAGGTTCAGTTGCAGCAGGGTTTTACGGCGGAGCAAGCATGCAAGCTCACCAACTGCACACCACACCAACTTCGTTATTGGGATCGAGTAGCTCTAGTTAGCCCCAGCATCCAAGGGACCGGCGGTCGCCCCGGTGTTCGCCGTCTCTACTCGTTCCGAGATCTGGTCGCTCTGCGGGTCGTGCGAAGCCTGCTCGATAACGGGATGTCGTTGCAGCGGGTGCGAAGAGCGTGGGACTACCTGCGTCGCAATGGCGACATGGACGACCACTTGGGTCATTTGCATCTCGTCAGCGATGGTCGGAGCATCTTCGGAATCGGCTCGCGGGAAGGCGAGGTTCTCGATGCGCTGCGTGAAGGGCAACTCGCGTTTTTCGCTCGCATCGACGAGATCGCCCGGCAGGTGAAAGAGGACGTCAGCCGCTTCGAACTCGACCGCGAGCACTTCCTCGAGATGCTGCGCCGGGTCGAAGACGACGTCCAGACCGAGGCCGCCGGCGGCTGAGCCGGCCCGGTGATCTCAGCGGCGGCGGTGTCTTCGCCTCCGCCACCATGAGGGTGCCAGCGAGACCAGCCGATATGCCGCCAGCAGCCGGCGACCCCGCGGATAGCGCCGCGCCAGCCCCGCCTCGGCGGTCTGGAGCGAGGTCTCTGCCACCAGAACCGTTGCAGTTCCAGGGGTTTCGGGA
>DATHSX010000098.1:0-2119 GCA_035463935.1 Acidimicrobiia bacterium
GGGCTACCCTCTTCGCAGCCTTGTCCGACCCCCGAACCCCGTTGTTTTCGCTTCTCAACGGAGAGGGTGCCGGTGCCATGCTGGCTGCGGCCGCCGGAGACGTTGCGGGCGGAGCCAGCCAGGTCGGCTACTCGGCCCTCACCCAACAGGCGACCATGCTGGCGTACCACCTGCTTCGCCACAACACCATCGATCGTCCCACTCTGGCCGACGACTGGCTAGACCTCTGGGCCGATGAAGCCAACCCCTCCGTCTACCGGGCTCCCTCTGCCCAATTCGTCGGCTGGTTGGAGGCGACCGTGCGAGGTGAAGCTGCGGCCACGGCCGAGCCGTCGGCCGAGCCGGCGGCCAGAGTGCATCCGGTGGGAGTGTGGTTTCGGCGTGATCCGGGGCAGCTGGTGGGGGCGGCCATCTCGATGGCCAGGATTACCCACATCGATGCCACCACGGTTGTCAATGCGACCGCCGTGGCCGGGGCAGTGGCCGCCAGCGCGTTCGCCCAGGCCGGTCGGGACTTGCTGATCGGCACCGCCGAGGTGTGCGAACGGGCCCTGGCCGAAATCGAGGCGGAGGGCTTTCTCTACAGCCGGGTTGAAGAAGCCCGGCAGGTGCCGAGCAGGTTGCGCAAGGCATCCGACCTGGTGGGGTTGCCGGCCGGAGAGCTGGGTCGTCAGCTCAGTGCTGGCGAGCCCACGGCCCTCGACTGGCCGATCATCGCCATCGTCCTGGCGGCTGACACCGCAGTTGAGCCCTACCGCCTGATCGAGACGGCCGCCACCTGGGGAGGGGGGCTGCTGGCAGTGATGGTGGGATCCATGGTCGGGGCCCGGGTGGGGTTGCGATCCTGGCCGTGGGTAGTGCCCAACGACACGTGGTTTGCCGAGATCGGGCGCCGCCTGGTCAACGGGAATCGGGAGACTCGTGATATCCCGGTGCCCTATCAGGTGGAGGAGAGGCTGACCTATGGGATCGACACGCGCTTTTCTTGATGGACGCCACCGCCTCTAGCGCTCCCGCACCACCCACCATCCCGCCAGGATGAATCCGGCCAGCACCAACAGCGCGGCTTGGCGGCCCCAGTCGAGCAGGTCGACGACCGTCGCCCATACCAGTGGGCCGAGAATGGTGGCGAACCTGCCGACCGTCGCATAAAGGCCATAGAACTCCCCCAGATGGGCGGGGGGACTCAGCTCGAGCATCAGCACCCGGTCGGACGCCCAGGTCGCCCCCAGGGCCAGGCCTCCGCCGACCGCGACCAGCCAGACCAAACCGGCCACGTCGACCCTGGCCGCCCCTACCCCGGCGCCCAGGGCCCCGACCCAGACGAGCAGTACGAGCCTCAGGGCCGAACGGGCACCCAGTCTTCTCGCCAGGCGCCCGCCCCCGAGTCCCCCTCCGACCGCCGCCGCGATTGCCACCGCCAGGACCGTGTTGACCTGCGCGAGTGGTAACCCGAGTTCGGTGAGGACGTAAATCGCCAGGAACCCTCCGATCAAGGTGTTGATCGCATCCGTATAGAGGAACCGTCCCAGCAAGAAACGGACCACCCCCGGGGCGGCGGCGGCCCTCCGCCACGATTGCCGCAGTCCTTTCAACGGGTTTGCGGAGAGGGGCAGGGACGAACTCGCGGGGGCTACTTCCCGGAGCCATACGAAAATGGGTATCGCGAAGACGGCGAAGCCCAGGGCCAGAAGCCGGAAGGTGGTGGCATACCCGGCATCGAGGACTTCGAAGGCGAGACGACCCAGACCCAGCCCGACGAAGGAACCGACGTAGCCCACGGCGACCCCCAGTCCGGATAGGCGGGCGCGGTCAGAAGGGGCGCTGACTACGGGAAGGAGAGCGTCGTAGAGGGCCGAGCCGAGGTTGACCGCCACCAGACCGATGCCGAGCAGTAACAGGGTGGCAGGGGCGGTAAACGAGGCCAATCCGGCCGTCGCCGCGACGGCCACTCCGGTGGAAACCCCGAGCGCTGGCAGCCGGCGGCCGGAGCGTTCGCTCAGGGCGCCCACCAGGGGAGCGCCCAGGATGACCAGTACCCCGGCGACGGCCTGGGTGATGGCGAGGGCCGAGTCCGCCAGACCCTGATCCTGCAGCCACGAGGGGATATAGAGGCCGA
>DATHSX010000099.1:0-2072 GCA_035463935.1 Acidimicrobiia bacterium
CCACCAGATGGGTCTGATCGTGGCGTTGGTCACCGACCTCCTGGCGCTGTCCCTGCTCGAGCCGCCGGGAGCGTTGGGCGCTGACATCGCGGTGGGGAGTTCGCAACGCTTCGGAGTCCCGCTGGGTTTCGGCGGTCCCCACGCCGGGTTCATCGCCACCCGTTCCTCGATGGTGAGAGCCCTCCCCGGCCGCCTGGTGGGCGCGGCCAAGGACTCCGCGGGGCGGACTGCGTTTCGGCTCGCTCTGCAGACCCGCGAACAGCACATCCGGCGGGAGAAGGCCACGTCCAACCTCTGCACCGCGCAGGTGCTGCTGGCCGTGATGGCGGCCCTGTATGCCTGCTGGCATGGGCCCGAGGGCCTGGTGGCCATCGCCCGGCAGGTAAACCAGCTCACCGGCCGGCTGGTGGCGGGGCTGCGGGCAGCCGGATTCGAAGTGGTCAACTCTCATTGGTTCGACACCGTGACCGTCCGCACTCCCGGGCGCGGACGGGAGGTAGTGGATGCAGCTTTGACGGCAGGCATCAACCTGCGCGCGGTCGATGACGATCAGGTTGGGGTGTCCTTCGACGAGACCACCGATGACGTGGTGCTGGACAGGGTGCTGCGCGCTTTTGGGGCGAGCCCGAATGATGACGTTGCTCAGGGTCTGCCGGGCGGCTTGCGTCGTCAAGGGGAGTTCCTGACCCACGACGTCTTTCATCGCTACCGGTCCGAGCACGAAATGCTCCGCTATTTGCGTCTTCTGGCTGATCGGGACCTAGCGCTTGACCGCACCATGATCCCGCTTGGTTCGTGCACCATGAAGCTCAATGCGACCACCGAGATGATGCCCATCACGTTGCCGGGGTTCGCCCGCATCCATCCGTTTGCGCCGCTCGATCAGGCCCAGGGATACCTCGAGCTGATTCGGCGGTTGGAGGCGTTTCTGGTGGAGATCACCGGATACGATCGCGTGTCCCTGCAGCCCAACGCCGGATCCCAGGGCGAGCTGGCAGGCCTCCTGGCAATAAGGGCGTATCACCGCAGCCGGGGCGATGCCCAGCGCAGAGTGTGCTTGATCCCGTCGTCGGCCCACGGGACCAACGCGGCTTCGGCCGCCATGGCAGGGATGGAGGTGGTGGTGGTCGCCTGTGACGAAGCCGGCAACGTGGACGTGGCGGATCTTCTCGCCAAGGCAGATCAGCATCGGGATCGGCTCGCGGCGGTGATGCTCACCTACCCCTCGACTCATGGGGTTTTCGAGGAGGCGATCGAGGAAATCTGCCGGATCGTCCATGACCATGGGGGCCAGGTGTACGTCGATGGCGCCAACCTCAACGCCCTGGTCGGCCTGGCCCGTCCCGGGGCCTTCGGATCCGACGTCTCCCATCTGAACCTCCACAAGACGTTCACGATCCCCCATGGGGGCGGTGGTCCGGGGGTCGGCCCGATTGGAGTCAAGAAGCATCTGGCCCCGTTCTTGCCCAACCACCCCCTCTGTCCCGAGGCCGGGCCTTCGACCGGAGTGGGTCCCGTGGCTTCTGCCCCCTGGGGGTCTGCCGGGATCCTGCCGATCCCCTTCGCGTACATCAGGATGATGGGCTCCGCCGGGTTGCGCCGGGCCAGCGAGGTGGCGATCCTCAACGCCAATTATGTGGCGGCGAGACTTCATCCTCATTTCCCGGTCCTGTATGTGGGGAGGGCCGGACGGGTGGCCCACGAGTGCATTCTGGACATCCGGGATGTGACCAGAGCCTCCGGTATCACCGCCGAGGATGTAGCCAAGCGGCTGGCCGACTACGGCTTCCATGCGCCCACCCTCAGCTTCCCGGTGCCGGGAACTCTGATGGTCGAACCCACCGAGAGCGAGTCCCTCGAGGAGTTGGACCGCTTCTGTGAAGCCATGATCTCGATCAGACACGAGATCGCCCGGGTCCAGGCCGGAGAATGGAGCGAGGAAGAGAGCCCGCTGCGAAGGGCACCCCATCCAGCGGCCGATGTGGTTGCCACCGATTGGGACCGCCCCTACTCGCGAGAGCTGGCCGCGTTTCCGGTGCCACGGCTCACGCTGGGCAAGTACTGGCCGCCGG
>DATHSX010000100.1:0-1751 GCA_035463935.1 Acidimicrobiia bacterium
AAGGCGCTGGCGCCGGGAGGCAGCTTCCTCGACGATGACCACCTTCCGGCCGAACCCTCTATCGAGGCGCTGCACGCCAATCAGATCACCGCCGGGTGCGGTCCCGAGATCTTCTGCCCGGACCGGGCCGTCACCCGGGCCGAGTCCGCCACGTTCCTGACCCGGGCAATGGGGCTGGGCCCCAGCGGGGGGTCTCCTCCCTTTTCCGATCTGGCTCCGGCCGCCTGGTATAGCGGCTATGTCACCCGGCTTCACGACGTGGGAGTCGTGGCCGGCTATCCGGACGGGACCTTTCGGCCGGAGGCGGCCATCACTCGCGCCGAGATGGCAGCTCTGCTCGTCAGGGGACTGGGGCTGGACCCACTCGAAGCCTCCGGGTCGTTTTCCGACGTGGCCACCAACGACTGGTATTCCCCTTTCGTGGAGGCCTTGGCCGCAGCCGGCATAACGGCCGGGTGCGGGAACGGCCAGTTCTGTCCTGCGGACCTTGTTCTCCGCCAGCACATGGCCCTCTTCCTGGTCCGGGCGTTCGATCTGATTCCGATCATCCCCCCGGCCCGATACGCACCACTCAACGGCCTGCCCGTTCCCGACGGCTTCGCCGTCCGGAGGCGGGTGATCGCGGTCAAAATCGACAACGCTGCCGGCGCCCGCCCGCAGTCGGGAATCGAACGGGCCGATGGCATGGTCGAGCTTCCCGTCGAAGGCGAGCTCACCCGCCTGATCGGTCTGTTCCATCAGAGCGACTCGAGCTATGTCGGCCCGGTCCGCTCGGCCCGGCCCACCGATGAGCTGTTGGTCTCGCTGGGAGCGACCGCAGCCATCAGTGGTGCCCAGCCCTGGATCGCCGATCAGGTGGCGGCGCAGGGTCTGCGGATCATCCGGGAAAACCAGGTCCGGCCACCGATCATGTTCCGGATCTCGACGAGGGTGGCTCCCTACAACCTTTACACCAGCACCCTCGAGCTGAGGGGAGAGGCCGATCGTCGCGGCTACGCCGATAACCCTCCCCCGGACCTCTTCCGGTACGGCGCCTTTGCCTACGACCGGGCCCCGGCGGCCTCGACGATCCTCATGTCATGGTCCGATCCCATCCAGGTGACCTGGCGCTGGGACGGTGGCCGTTACGTCCGCTCCATGGCAGGCGCGGTGCATTCGTGGCGAGACCAGTCCGGGATGACCGCTCAGATCGCCGCCACCAATCTGATCGTCATCTACGGTCGTCGGTACCTGGTGACGCCACCAACCGGGATCAGCGGCTCGCCAGTGCCCGCCATCGAGACGATCGGATCGGGCCGGATGTTGCTGTTCAGTCACGGCCGGGTGGTCGAGGGAACCTGGACCCGGCCCGACAGCGCCACCTGGTTCAGCTTCCAGGTCGGCGGCTCCGAACTGGTCGTCCCCCCCGGAGTGCCTTGGATATCGATCTTCCCCGAAGATCGCCCGGTGACCTGGTCGTAAGTGTCGGGAAGGGCTGGGGGCGCCGGGGGACTTCGGGGCATCTCTTGACTCCGGTCCTCCTGCTCCACGGCGGGCTGTTCGAGGCCATGGATGCCGACCGCTTCTGGGTTAGGCCGGGCGTCGTCGACGGTCTGGTCGAGGCGGGGTTCGACGTAGTGGCCCCCGACCGGCTAACTCGAGCGAGCTCGTGGATCGAGGAGGCCGACCACATCGCGAGTCTGGTGACGGAGCGCCCACACACGGTCGTAGCCGGTTCCAACGGCTGTTCGGTTGGCGCCCGCCTGGCGAGC
>DATHSX010000101.1:0-3368 GCA_035463935.1 Acidimicrobiia bacterium
CGACGCTGCGACCGGGAACCTGCCCTCGTATTACGCCGCCGCCACCTGGACGGCGGCCCAATACCTGGCTGCCGCCATCGAAGAGATGGGTGGTGATATCTCGGACCGGCTGGCCACGATCGAGACCATGAGAGGGCTGGAGCTCGTGACCCCGTTCGGTCCGTCACGACTCGACGACTACGGCAACCCGATCCTGGACATCTACATCCGCCAGATCGAGGTCCGCGAGGACGGCCGATTGTGGAACGTCGTGCTCGAAACGTACGAGGACATCGACCAGTTCTGGCCCAAGACTCCCGAGGAATATCTGGCCCAGCCGGTCTACAGCCGGGATTTCCAGGGCAACGCCGGCGGGTAGAGAGGAACCCATGCCAGTTCCCGTTCTCCAGGTCGAAGACCTCTCGGTGCACTTTGGCGGTGTCAAGGGTGTCGATGGCGTGTCGCTCCGGGTGGAGCGGGGAGAACGGTGGGCGATCATCGGGCCAAATGGGGCAGGGAAGACCACACTGTTCCGAGCTATTTCCGGGGAGGTGCAGCCGACCAAAGGTCGGGTGCACCTCTTCGGAGCAGACATGTCGCGGGCGGCGCCATACAAGAAGGCGCAGAAGGGGCTGGGACGAACATATCAAATCACCAACCTGTTCCAAGCCCTGACCGTCGAAGAGAACCTGGTTATCGCCGCCCAGGCCCGGAGCCTGACCCGGTTCGTACCATGGCGCCCGCTGCGCATCAAGGCCTGGCTCGAGGACCGGATATCCAGGGTCCTCCATCAGGTCGGCCTGGTTGAGCGGCGCCAGCACGTGGTGGCCGAGCTATCGCATGGAGAGCAGCGGCAATTGGAGATCGCCATGGCGCTGGCCGGGAACCCGGAGTTGTTGCTGCTCGACGAACCCGGAGCGGGTCTGTCCGCGGCCGAGCGCCGGATCATGCGCGAGTTGATCTCGTCGCTCCCCAGGGATCTGTCGATCGTGTTGATCGAACACGACATGAGCATCGCCCTCGAGCTGGTCGATCGGGTGCTCGTGCTGGACAACGGGAGGACGATTGCCGAAGGACACCCGGACGCCATTCGCAGCAACCAGCGCGTACAGGACGTCTACCTGAAGAGCGACTGATGTTGAAAGTGGAGGGCCTGCACTGCGGATATAGCGCCGCCAACATCCTCGAAGGCGTCTCAATCGAGGTCCGGGACGGCGAGGTGCTGGCGTTGCTCGGTCGCAATGGCATGGGCAAGACCACCCTGGTGCAGTCGCTGGTGGGCATCGAACCACCCCAGGTGAGAAAGGGCTCGGTGACCTATCGGGGCGAAGAACTCCTCGGTCTCAAGAGCTATGAGATTTCCCGCAAGGGGATCGGTTATGTACCGCAAGGGCGCCACGTGTTCGGAAGCCTGACGGTGGTCGAGAACCTGGAAATCGTCGCCCGGCAGGGCACGAACGGGGCGGAACCGTGGACGGTGGATCGAGCCTTCAGCTTCTTCCCGAGGCTGGCCGAACGGCGCGCCAGCTACGCCAGGAATCTATCCGGCGGTGAGCAGCAGATGCTGGCCATCGCTCGGGGGCTCATGACCAATCCCACCCTGTTGCTGATGGACGAGCCTTCCGAGGGGCTGGCGCCGATCGTGCTCTCGGCCATAAGGGAACGGCTCCACGATCTCAAAGGTCCCGACTTGTCGATTCTGCTGGTCGAGCAGAACCTCGGGCTCGCCACCTCGTTGGGCGACCGGATCAACATCATGGGCGCCCAGGGCAAGATCGTGTGGGAAGGTACTCCTGCCCAACTCGCGGCCGATCCCACGGCCACCCATAGGCACCTGGGGGTCTAGTCCGGCCGATGCAGGTGGGCGGATTGTTCGAGATACCGACACAGCGCGGCCGCATCGAGGTCTCCCAACCCGGCGTCTGTCGAGTGCTCATAGACCGGGATGGCGGCGTCGAGCAGCGGCGTGGGAGCGCCCACCTGCTCGGCGAATCCCTTGATGATGAGGGCATCCTTCAGGATGATCGCCAGCCGGGCCGCGGGGGGATCGTAGGTGTCGGCCACCATCATCGGTCCCCGGATGTCGAAGATCTTTGACGCTCCGACCCCGTCGCTCATCACCTTCTGCACCACCGCCGGATCCATCCCGGCCGCGATGCCAAGGGCGTGGGCTTCGGCCGCCGAGAGGTTGTGAACGGCGACCAGGAGATTGGCGATGTACTTCATGATTGTTCCCCTACCGAACTCACCCAGGTAATGAGTCGAACGCCCGATCACATCGAAAATGGGCGCCGTCCGCTCGAAGGCCTGAGGCGAACCGGAGGCAAACACCACAAGGGTGGCGTCGGCCGCCTGGAGACCGGTGCCGCTGACGGGCACATCCAACAACTCGACCCCTACGGCGGCGAAGCGCTCTCGGGACCGGTTCTTGGCGTCGAGTGGGAACACCCCCATCTCTATCACGATTAGCCCGGGATGGGCGCCACCGGCAACGTCAGCGGTGGCCACCTCGAGCGAGTCCACGGTGGGCAAAGAGAGAAGGACCACGCCACTGGCCCTCGCCACCGCCGCCCCCGACACCTCGGGTATGCCTCCCAAAGCGGCGAAACGGTCGACCTTCTCCGGAACGATGTCGTATCCGTGGACCTGATATCCCGCCTTGAGGAGATGACCGGACATGGCCGATCCCATCACTCCCAGGCCCACGACGCCAATAGCTTCGGTCATGTCCTTCCCGATCGATCACGGTGGCTGAGGTCGATCCCTCCAGAGCAGCCCATGAACATAGCCGAGTCGGGCGATTCCCCGATAGCCACCGCCGGGAGGCTGGGGCGGTCGGCGAAGGGCACGGGCTATGCTCAACGTTCTTACCCATCGGGGTGTCACCCCGGCTGGTGCCATCGGAAGGACCTCGCCATTGTTTGGTGTCGGGCTTGGACCCGAGCAGAAATCGATCCTCGAAGCCACTCGTAGATTCGCCAAAGAGGTGGTCGCTCCGGTGGCAGCCGATCTCGATCGGTCGATCTATCCCGAGGATTGTTTTTCCTGGGACATCGTCGAGAAAGCGGATGCCGCGGGCATCAGGACGGCGACCCTGGCGGCGGAGTTCGGGGGCGCAGGAGTGGATTCGCTCACCACCGCCATGATGATCGAGGAACTAGCCAAGGCCGACCTCGGCGTTTCGGTCATCTTCGCTCAGACTCTGAAGATCGCCCAGACCCTCCAGGGGGCGGCAACGGCCGAGCAAAAGGCCCGGTTCCTGGGCGACTACGCCGCCGACCCGCGCGGACTGCTGGCCATCGCCATCACCGAGCCCGACCGCGCCTCGGACTACATCATCCCGTATCCGACCGGCGATTATCAGACCAAGGCGGTTCGAAGCGACGGCG
>DATHSX010000102.1:0-2017 GCA_035463935.1 Acidimicrobiia bacterium
CTGGGTCGTCGGTACGTTTGGTGGTGGTGCTTTCAGGTGTATTCCCCGGTCACCGGTCAGGCAATCGCGGAACGACATCTGAGTAACGCCCTGCCCTCCGCAGTTTGTTCCGCGCGCGATGTGATAAAGGGCGGATCTGGAGTGATCTGCCTCACGGCCGGGTTGCGCCGGTGGACCCGGCAAACCTCCTTTCCGAAGAGCGGCGTGAGCGCGCCCGCGACGGCATGGCGCTCGGTGCCCGCCGGGCCCGATGGCCGGCACTCGCGATCGTCTGGCCGAGGCCAGCAACCCGATTTCGACTAACCGTCCCGATGCGCTGAACTCGGGCGGCGGCTGGCACGTGCCCAACTGGAGACGGCAGAGAAGGAGGCACGATGCGACGACTCATCACGATGGCGGCCAGCTGCGGTCTGCTGATGCTTGGCAGCATCGCCGCGCTGCCCGCTGCGTCCCAAGGCGAAGGCCCGGAGATGCTCGACCCACGCCTCGACGTACGGGCAGTGGTCGACGGCCTGGTCACGCCGACCAGCATGGCCTTTCTGGGGCCGGACGACTTCTTGGTGGTTGAGAAGCAGACCGGACAGGTGAAGCGAGTAACAGGAGGCACGGTCCAGGAGACGGTGCTGGACCTGGCCGTTAACAACGCCTCAGAACGAGGGCTCTTGGGGATCGCACTTCACCCGGACTTCCCAGACGACCCAGGGGTATACCTCTACTGGACGGAGAGCACCACCGGTGCCGACAGTGGAAACCTGGACGACACGACACTGTTGGGCAACCGCGTCGACCGGTTCGTGTGGGACGGATCTTCCCTGACCCAGGACCAGAACGTAATTCGGCTCCGCGCCTTGCAGCCCCCGAACCCTCCGCACGAGACCCGGGCGTTCGGCAACCACGACGGCGGCGTCATCGACTTCGGCCCGGACGGAAAGCTGTACATCTTCATCGGCGACAATGGCCGGCGGGGGCAGACACAGAACTTGCCGCTGGGGCCCTTCGGCGACGGCAGCCCCGACGATCAGTTCGGCGGACCGGAGCCCGACAACGCCCACCTCACCGGAGTGATGCTTCGCCTGAACGACGACGGCACAGCACCGTCGGACAACCCGTTCTTCGATGTCGGAGCCACCATGGGCGGTGAGGTCGGCGCAAACATCCAGAAGATCTTCTCCTACGGGCACCGCAACAGCTTCGGGTTCGACTTCGACCCGCAGTCGGGGGGCCTCTGGCTCGAGGAGAACGGCGACGACAGCTTCACCGAGCTCAACCGGGTGGAGTCGGGGATGAACGGCGGATGGATCCAGATCGCTGGCCCGGTCTCCCGGCATGCGCAGTTCCGGGAGATCGAGACAACATTCGGCGCGATGAGCCTTCAGCAGAACCGCTGGCCGCCCACCAACATTGCGGAGTCGCCAGAAGAGGCGCTCGACCGGCTGTTCATGCTCCCCGGATCGCGCTACAGCGATCCGGAGTTCAGCTGGAAGTTCGAAGTGGCTCCCGCAGCACTTGGCTTTGTCGACGGCCGGGGCTTGGGGCCGCAGTTCGAAGGAGACCTGTTCCTGGGAGGTGCGCGAGATTTCTTGGAGGGCGGGCACCTGTTCCACTTCAACCTGACCGGTAACCGGCAGAAGGTCGGCGTGGACGACCCCCGTCTCGAGGACCGGGTCGCCGACAACCTCGACAAGTTCGACATCACCGAGAGCGAGAGCCTGCTTATCGGGCGGGAGTTCGGCATCCTGACCGACCTGGAAACCGGCCCGAACGGCAACATGTTCGCTGTGTCCCTGTCGAATGGAGCGGTCTACGAGATCTTCCGGCGGTAGGGGTTCGACTGATCGTTTGTGATCACGTGGGCCTACCTGGTGGCGGTGCGCCGGACACTTTCACAGGTAGGCCCACATGGTCATACGGCTGGGGAGGCGCGCGGAACCTGCTGCGGAAGGGCAGGTCCAAGCGGCGCCGGGTCAGGAATCCGGACGGAACCTCAGCGCCGACCAGACATCGTCGATCGAGACCT
>DATHSX010000103.1:0-8234 GCA_035463935.1 Acidimicrobiia bacterium
GGGGCCGGGATGGCACCGTCGATGTGCCCTGCGACGTACTCCGCCTCCGGCCGAACATCGATGACGACGACATGATCGCCGCGTTCGGTTCGGCGGCGCAGAGTCTCTCGGTCAATAAGTTCGATTTCGGCGCGGTCTCCCAGGTAGGCCGCGGCCCGCGATTCAAGGTCCCGGTGATGGATGGCCGCCACCTCCTGGAGAGCCAGCCACAGCCCGTAGACATGTTCGGAAGCCAGCCGGTAGACGATGTGGCGGCCCTCCCGATGGGCCTGCACGAGGCCGTCGTCGGCGAGACGCCGCAGGTGATGGGAGGTGTTGGCGACCGATTGACCGATGGCCGCCGCAACGTCCTCGACGGTGCGCGGCGCCTGGGCCAGGACGTCGATGATCTCCAACCGGCGCCCGCTGGCCAGGGCGGCGGCCATCCGGGCGAACCCGTCGAACAGGGCGTCCTTGGCGTCCCGGGAACCGATCGGAGGAGTCACATCCCCATATTCGAGCAACCACTTGACTGTAGCGGGGGCGGCGGCATATATTCAAGCGATCGTTTGAACGTCAGGTCGCAGGCTTGGTCGAGATCGTTCCGGTTCCGGATCCCGGGTTGGGCAACACCTCCTACCTGGTCGACCTGGGCGATGGGTCGGGGCTGGTGGTTGATCCCGAACGCGACCCCAGGCCCTACCTGGAGGAGGCAAAACGACATCGCCTGACCATCCGGCATGTTGCGGAGACCCATCTTCACGCCGATTTCGTCTCCGGGTCCCGGGAGTTGGTGGCGCTGGGAGCTTCGCTGATCGCGCCCCGGGCCAGCCGCCTCGCTCATCCTCACCGCGCCATCGGTGATGGGGACAGACTCGAGGTGGGTGGCTTGGGGCTCGCTGTGATGGTCACGCCGGGGCACACGCCCGAACACGTCTCGTACGTGCTGTACGAGGAGACGACACCGCTGGTGTTGTTCTCCGGCGGGACCTTGATGGCCGGCGGCGTGGCGCGACCCGATCTGATCTCTCCCGACCTGACCGTTCTCCTCGCCCAGCAGGCCTACCAGTCGGTGCGGCGGCTGTTGAGCACGCTCCCCGACCAGGTGGAAGTGCGACCGACCCACGGCGGCGGGTCGTTCTGCTCGTCCGCCGGTGCCCCGCCAAGCGGCTGGTCGACCATCGGGGCCGAGAGACGCACCCACCCGGCAGCGACGGCCCCCGACTCCGACCGATTCGTCACCGACCTGCTGGCGGGCCTGGGGACGTACCCCCCCTACTTCCACCGGCTCCGCGAGGTCAACCGGCTTGGTCCCCGCGTCTACGGGGTCGAACTGCCGGGGCTGTCTCCGATCCGAGCGGATGAGCTCGCCGGGAAGGCAGTTATCGACGCTCGACCGATCGCTCGGTTCGCCCGGGGCCACATCCCCGGTTCGGTCTCGATCGAGCTCCGGGATCAGTTCGGCACCTGGCTGGGCTGGCTGTTCGAACCGGCTACTCCGCTCGTCTTTGTGCTCGACGCCGACCAGGACCAAAGAGAGCTGGTCCGTCAGGCGCTGAACGTCGGCCACGAGCAAATTGCCGGCCGGGTCAGCGTGGCCGACTGGCTGGCGAGCGGGGCGGATCTGGCTGCAATCGACCTGCTCCCGGCCGATCTCATCGGCCCCGACGCGGCGATTGTGGACGTGCGCCAGCGGTCGGAATGGGAGTCCGGCCATGTGCCCGGCGCCATCCATCTCGAGCTCGGTACCCTCGGCCGGGACACGACTCGGGTCGACCCGGGGGTGGTGCTGTATTGCGGTCATGGGGCGAGAGCGATGACCGCCGCCAGCCTCCTCTGCCGAGCCGGCAAGGCCCCCGCAGGTGTCACGACGGCGAGCCACGGCGACATAACCCGAGCCGTCGCCGGCAGATGACCGCCAGGGTCCGCCTGGGGATCGGTGCGAACCTCGGCCAATTCAGCCTGCTGGTCGGGGTCAACGCCCTGGTCGGTGGGATGCTGGGCCAGGAACGCACAGTGCTGCCCTTGCTGGCCGGGGACGAGTTCGGGCTCACCGACTTCACCTCCGCTCTCACGTTCATCGTGGCCTTCGGGCTGGTCAAGGCCGCGACCAACTTCGTCGCCGGCACGCTCTCGGACCGCTACGGGCGCAAACCGGTGCTGGTCGGGGGGTGGCTCATCGGCTTGCCTGTCCCCCTGCTACTGATGTGGGCGCCCACCTGGACGTGGGTGGTGGCCGCCAACGTTCTGCTGGGTATCAACCAGGGCCTCACCTGGTCGACGACCGTCATCATGAAGATCGACCTGACCGGACCGCGCCGGCGGGGTCTTGCCATGGGGCTCAACGAGGCAGCCGGTTATCTGGCCGTCGCCGCCACCGCACTGGCCACCGGGTATATCGCCGCCCGCTTCGGCCTCCGACCCGAACCCTTCTACCTGGGGCTGGTCTTCGCCGGCCTCGGGCTCGGCCTTTCCGTCTTCGCCGTGCGGGAAACCCACGACCATGCCCGCCATGAGGCCAGCAGCCCCTCAGCCAATCATCCGGCACCAGCAATGAGCCCGGGCCAGGTATTCGCCGAGACCAGCCTCCGCAACGCCTCGTTGTCGGCCGCCAGCCAGGCCGGTCTGGTCAACAACCTCAACGACGGCATGGCCTGGGGCCTGCTGCCCATCGTTTACGCCGCCGCCGGGCTATCCGTCACCCAAGTCGGGATGCTGGCCGCCATCTACCCGGCCGTCTGGGGCCTGGGCCAATTGCTGACCGGCGCCCTGTCCGATCGGGTCGGCCGCAAGTCGATGATTGTGTCGGGAATGTGCATCCAGGCGGGCGCCATCGCGACGATCGCCGTCGGAGCGACGTTCGGGGTCTGGACGGCAGCGGCGATCTCCCTCGGGGCCGGGACCGCCATGGTGTACCCAACCCTGCTCGCCGCCGTTGGCGACGTCGCACACCCTGCCTGGCGGGCATCGGCAGTCGGCGTCTACCGGCTGTGGCGGGACTCAGGATTCGCTGCGGGCGCGATCCTTACCGGCATCGTCGCCGACGCCGCCGGTCCACGCGCGGCTATCTGGTTGGTGGCGGCGCTCACCCTGGCGTCGGGGCTGGTGGTCGCCATTCGCATGACGGAAACCCATCCGAGAGTCCCACCGCTCTCGACCCCGGCGTCCACCCCGCACCGGGGAGACGATTAGCCGCCACCGTGACCGCCAGCCAAGGCGCGTTCGACCCAGAGTGACCGCAGGATGCCTGCCACCCCAAGGACCCGCACCAGGACGGAGCCGAGCGCAAACGAGGCGGCCACGTTGGGGGACCGCCCTGCCATGCCTGGTACTCGAAACTCTGGTCCCGCCGACCTGCTCACTTCCGCCATGTACCGCGGCGACGAGCGCGGCGGCCTAGTCTCGGCCCTCCAAGAGAAAGGGCAAGAGATGAGAAGGGCCGCATCCGTCTTTTCGGTTGTGATCGGCTTGGTGCTGATCGCCGGTGGGATCGCCACCTGGATCGTCGTCAGCTCAACCCTCGCCGACGAGAGAATCACCGTGGCCGACGACGCTTCCTGTCTCGCTGGTGACGAGGTTGACGGGCCATTCAGCGCCTACTGCGAGGCGAAAATCATCGAGAAGCACGCCCTGGACGCGACGGGTGGTTTGACCTACGCCGAACTCGGCCGCGAGGATCCCCTCCGCCAGGTGGCGCAGAGTGCCGCCTTCCTACAGGCCTCGCTGTTCACGTCGGTGGTGGCTTTTGGCGTGGCGGGCATGGCCATCCTGACGGGCATCCTCTTCATACTGATCGGCCTGGGCATCAGAGACGTGGCGGTGCGGGTCAAAACCTGAAACCAGGCCGCAAGCCGGTTTCAATTCGCCCAGTCCCTCATCGCTTGCACCCCGACCATCGGAAGGCTTTGGTCCGATAGATCGCGGTCGGCGACGAGCTTCGTTGGGCTATCCCGACCACCGCGCGTTGGCCACCGCCGCGTCGCCCAGGGCCCGTGGTCCAGTGCACGATTGGCTGCCGGAGAGAGCGCACGGGATGTGACACCTCGAGTCGCACCCCCGCCGTCGTCGGCCAATGCGCCTCTCCCGTACGGACTTTCGACCCTGCCCATTGCCAGCCGGGTCCATAGGGTTGGCCCCAAACAGAGGAAGAGCAGGGCGCGCGGCGGCTGTGCTCGCCGGCCAAGGAGGACAGATGCCCGAGCGGTCGATGGACGCACTTGTCCTGGTCGGCCCCAATGAGTTCGAGGTACAGACGGTTGGCGTCCCCGATCCGGCTCCGGGCGAAGTGCTCTGCAAGGTCCATGCGGTGGCCATCTGCGGAACCGACAAGGAGATCATCTCGGGCAACTTCCTGAGGCGGGGATGGCCGCGTGGCTACCCATTCACCCCCGGCCACGAGTGGTCGGGAGAGGTCGTGTCGCTCGGCGAGGGGGCGGACCTGTTGGGCTTCGAGCCGGGTGACAGGGTGGCCGGCACCGCCCATTGCGGGTGCGGCTACTGCCGGCAGTGCGCCATCGGCCGATACACCCTGTGCGAGAACTATGGGCACGAGGAGCGCGGCCATCGCCACTACGGGCACTACAGCCCCGGCGCGCTGCGCCAGTACCACAACTCGAGCATCAAGTCGGTATTCAAGATCCCGGACACGATGACGCTAGAAGAAGGCGCTCTCGTCGATGCCGCCTCGATCGCTCTCCACGCGGTCAAGCGAGGGAAGGTCATGCCAGGTGACACCGTGGCCATCATCGGGCCCGGGGCACAGGGCTTATTGGCGGCCCAATGCGCGGCAACCATGGGGGCGTCGCAGGTGATTGTGGTGGGCCACGGAGAGCGTCTGCAGAAGGCTGCCGCCCTGGGAGCGGCGGTGGTGGACAACAGCAAGGTGGACGGTCCCGAGGCAGTAAGAGATCTGACCGACGGCAAGGGCGCCCACATGAGCATCGATACGGCAGCGCGGGGCACCTCACCGGCCGACGCCGTCCAGATGACCCGCAAGGGAGGCCGGGTGGCCCTGATCGGCGTACCCCTCGAGGGGTGTGAGCTTCCCCTCCAGCGGATGGTCCTCGAAGAAATGGACGTCTTCGGAGTACGGGCCAATCCCGGCACATGCGCGGAGGTCATTCCCCTCATCGCCGCCGGTCGGATCGACGTGGCCGCGGTGACCACGCATACCTTCCCGCTGCGAGACTTCCGGCGTGCCTTCGAGACGTTCACCCAGCGCACTGACGGTGCACTGAAGGTCCTGATACAACCCCACGCGGGATGAGCACAGAGCAGAAGGGGCGTTCATGAGCGAGTGGAAGTTCCCCGCCGAGGGCGGTCACATGGAGCGCCCTTCGGGCATCTACTACCAGACCATGACCGGAAAACAGGTAGAGGACCGCCTCCTGGAGAACGATCTGATCATCGTCCCCATCGGCAGTACCGAATCCCACGGTCTTGCCCAGAACCCGGGTGAGGACACGTTCCTCGTCACGCGGCTGGCGGAGCAGATCGCTCAGCGCACCGGTTGTACGGTGGCGGCGCCGATCTGGTACGGCTCGCACCCCTTCCACCATCTCGGCATGCCCGGCAATGTCGTCATCCCCGAAGAGACGCTCACCGCCTACCTGCGAGCCGTCATCGCCGGATTCTGGAACGCCGGATTCCGCAAGCAGATCCTGTTGAACGGGCACGGCCAGGACTATGTCATCCCGACCGCGATGCACCAGTTCGGAAAGAAATACCAGGTGCCCTGCATCCTGATCAACGTCAACTGGTGGTTCGTTATCCCCGAGCACCTACGCGACCGGGACCACGGCGGCCCGTTCGAGACCGCCTTCATTCACGGTGACGAATGTGAGGCATCCTTCTCCATGGCGCTGTTCCCGGAGTTCATAGACCTCCAGTACGCCGAGAAGACCGCTTTCAAGCCCTTGCTGCCCCCCGGACACATCAACAAATCCGGGTCGGCCCTCCCCCTGGCCGAAGCGCCACTTCCCTTCTGGCAACAGGTGGGGGGTTCCCCACTCGAGGTGGTAGCTACCCCGCAGGGCACGGTGGGCGACGCCACTCTGGCCGACCCCGCAAAGGCGCGGGGCGGCGTCAACGCCATCCTCGATTACTTGGAGCGACTGGTCAACGACATCATGGCGATGTACCCGGTGGGCAAACTGCCGCCGCTCGAGCAGGTCAGCATGCGTCCTCGTGAGGAGGTCGAAGCTGTGCTCAAGGGGCCCCGCCAACCCGGGGGCCGTCATCTCTACACCCTTGGGTATCCACCGTAATGCCGGGCCGGGCCTCGGGTGACCACGCTGCGGCGGCTGACTCGAACGGCTGCCGGATCGCTCCATGAAGGTTCTCGCCAGCCGCATCGGAGGGCTCCCGGAAGAGGTGCTCGCAGACGACCGGCTCCTCCGGCTATCCCGCTGGGGTGAGCGACTCAGCCGCCTGGGACTCGCGCCGGGCGCCTCGGGCAATCTGAGCATTCGTGTTGACCAAGGCTTCTTGATTACCCGGACTGAAGTCGAGTTGGCGGCGATTCACCCGGAAGACTGGGTGCTGGTCACCGGCCTGGCCCGCCAGCCTGACGGAGTCCTCGGGGTGACCTTTCTCGGCGAGAGCACGCCCTCACGGGACAGCTTCGTGCACGGGACCGTTTACGGGCGGGTTCCGGCCGCGGGCTCGATCTTCCACCTCCACGACCGGGACATGCTGTTGAAGGCGAATCGGCTCGGAGTGCCGTCCACCGATCGCTACCACCCGGCGGGAACCGCCGAATCCGTCGCAGAGATCGAACGCCTCCTTACGCGCTCTCCTTCGGTCGACTACTTCGTATTGGTCGAGCACGGGGTGGTCGCTTGGGCCGCGGACCTCGACGCGGCTGGTCATCTCGTGGAACAGTGGCACGAGCGCGCAGAGGAGGCGAATGGCTGAACCAGCCAGAGTGATGGCGGTGGGGACGGTCATGGTCGATGTCCTGGCCGTGGGACTGCCTCGCATCGCCGAACCCGGGCAGGTCGTCTATGCGCCGCGGGAGATCGAGTCGCACATCGGAGGCCATCCGGTCGACGTGGCGATCGATCTCGCCAAGTTGGGCTACCCCGCCGGCTCCATCGGGTTGGTGGCGGCCGTCGGCGACGGAATGTACGGATCGCACGTCACTGAGATCATCAGGGGCTATGACTTCGCGACCTTCCTCCAAGCCGTTTCCTCGCACGACACCGGGAAGAACGTCGTGTTGGAGGTGGAGGGAGAGGACCGCCGCTTTCACATCGACCCGGGCGCCAATTGGTTTCTCGATCCCGCTCACGTTGCCGACGCGCTCGAGCGGTTCGCGCCCCAGGTGCTCACTCTGCGGCCCGGCTACACGGGGATCGATTTTCACCTAGCGGACCTCCTCGCCGACCTCGCCGGAGTCCTGGTAGTGCTTGACATCATGCAGCCGCATCCGTCCCGACCTGCTGATCTGGTGATGCCGGCGCTGCCCTTCGTCGACATCGTGCACTGCAATCGCAGCGAAGCCATGACGGTGACCGGGGCGCCTACCGTTGAGGCGGCGGTGACGAATCTTCTCGAACGCGGTCCGCAGATGGTGCTATTGACGGCGGGCGCCCGCGGGGCGCAGGTGCGTACGACTGCTCACACCGTGACCCAGCCGGGATTCGACGTCGACGTAGCGGACGCAACGGGTTGTGGCGACGCCTTCTGCGCCGGGGTGATCGGATGGCTGACCGACCACGCACCCACCCCGACCCGGGCCACCCTGGAGGAATTGACAACAGACCGCCTGGGCGAGCTACTCGCCTACGCCCAGGCGGTGGGCGCCTCTGCAGCCACCAAGACCGGGTGCGTAGAGGGCGTGTCCCACCAGGTGGTGGAAGGTCTCCGGGCCGCCCAAGGTTGGCGGGTGCTGGCGGCCACCAGCACCGAACGGGAGCTACCGGGCGCCTAACACTGGGCACCTAACACTGGGCACCTGACACTGGGCACTTGACACTGGGCACCTGACACTGGGCACCTGACACTGGGCACCTAACACGGCCCCACCTGCCCGGCCGGCACCCATCACTCCGCCCGTGAGCGGCGAGGCCAGCACCGGGCTCACGGCTCTGGGCGTCCTCTCTCGTGACCGCCGGGACCAGGCTCGGTGACCGGGTGGTCGCCCCCTTGGGCGTGGGCCGCTGCGATGCCCGCCCCCCAACCCGGAACCCGGCCACCCATTGGTGGCTGGATAGTCTCCGGCGCCAGGCCGCTACGAGCCAGCAACCACGAGA
>DATHSX010000104.1:0-11816 GCA_035463935.1 Acidimicrobiia bacterium
CAGGCTCGGAATCATCACGCCGGAACTGGAGAATCCGAGTTTTGCCCATCTGGCCGAAGCTATCGGGGTCCGGCTCGTGCGCCACGGTCTTTTGGCCATGATTTGTCCGACCACCCCCGAAACGGTCAACGAGCAGGACCATCTGGATCATGTCCTCAACTCCGAGGCCGCCGGGGTCGAAGCGTTGTAGCCAGTGGCGGTAGCAGGCGGCCAGTAGCTAGCTGGTCTAACTGGCCATGTTGCTAGCTAGGTAGCTCCATCCAGCCGGTTACCCGGTCGAGCAGGTACTCGGAGACGGCCTTGGCCCGGTCCAACTCCTCGCAGAGTTGCTCCCGGCCCATCAGAACGTCGACCAGCGACACCTGGCATTGGCCGACCACCTGCAGGGTCCGCTCGGAGGCATCCGTGATCGAGGCGATCGACTCGGCGGCGGCGACCTTGATGGGCAGGTCCACTCCCCCCACGCCGGCCAGGTCGGTGCCGACGACGAGCAGATCGGGCGGGCTGGTCAGGCTGGGAAGTTGCCAGTTGAAGTACAGCTCAAGCCGGTAGAGGTCCTCGGGCTCTTCCCAATCCTCACCCATGTCGTCGAGACGATCCTGCAGCGAGAGCACGATCCGAGGCTCGACGTCCAGGCTGAGGTGGAGATCGAGCGGCCCCCCACAGGCATCCTCGGGATGGAGATCCACCTCCCAGGATTGCCGAAGCGAATAGGTCTCCATGAAATGACGCTCGTCATGGACGTGGAATCCATGCTCAATGGCATGGTCCTTGAGGTCGGCGACGAAGCCCGCAATGTCGATGGCCATCGGGACAGAGCCTAGAGAGCTTCCTGGAATCGCTCCGAGAGCACCTTGGTCAGCGCCGCTCCGAGCAGCAACACATTCGCTAACGCGTACACGGCAAAGAGAACCGCGACGATGCCGCCGGCAATTCCCGGCACGTCCCCGGACCCACTACGGGCCACGACGGCGCCCACCGCCCAGCCGGCGAGGAGCGCGGCCAACGCCGTCGCCGTCGCGGCGATTGCCACAGGCCTCCAGGGCGGTCGCTCGACCGTCAGGTAGCGAAACCCGACCCCAAGGGATCCCACCATTACCAGGGCCGAGACCGCCCAGCCGGCCTGGCGGGCTGCATCCTCGTTGCGAAGCCAGGCGGTGGCAGTGGCGGCAGCCACGAGGCCGGTGAGCAGCACGGCACTGAGCAGGACCGCCGCCAGGGTTTTGAGTCGGCTCACCACCGCGCGGCGGATGCCACTGGTCCTGGTCGGACTGACGTCGAACATCTCCCGAAGGCCGCCTTGGACTTCGGCGAAGAGCCCGCTTCCGGTCCAGATCAGCAGCAGAACCCCAAGGATTCCGGCGGTGCCGGACCGCGCGGCCGAAGCCACGAGGTCCTCGACGGTTTCGGCGATGTCCGACCCCAGGGTGTTCCGCATCCGATCGGCGAGCAGGCCGCGGGCTGCCTCGTCCCCAAACACCGCCCCCGCCACCGACACCGCCACGAGCAACAAGGGAGCGAGGGCGAAGACCGCGCGATAGGCGATCGCGGCTGCCAAGGTGGGGCCTTTCCGTGAACTGAAGCGATCCCATGTCTGCCTGAGCAGTGGAGGGATGGGAAGGCGCACAGTCCTCTTTGTATCAGCTTCAAGAGAGGTACCGTGAGCCGGTGGCCTGGCCCTTCCCGCCGCCGATCGAAACCATGGAAGCCAAGGTCATGGAGACCTGGCCCTCCGGCCGTTTTGCCTACGAACCCAAGTGGGATGGATTCCGGGCGGTGGCGTGGAGCGGACCACAGCCCCGGCTGGACTCGCGCAACCAGAAGACCTTGCTGCGCTACTTTCCCGAGCTTTCCGAACCGCTGCTTCGCCTGCCGCCGGGGACCGTGGTGGATGGTGAGATCGTGGTCGTCGTAGAGGACGTGACCGATTTCGATGCGCTCGCGCAGCGAATTCATCCGGCGGCCTCTCGCATCAAGCTCCTCTCCGACCAGACGCCGGCCCAGCTAGTGGCGTTCGACCTACTGGCCCGGGACGGAGAAGACCTGCGGGCGCTTCCCTTCGAGCAACGCCGTTCCCGCCTCGAGCGTTTGATACCAACTCTCGGCCACCCCTGGAATCTCACGCCTTCTACCACCGACGAGGCCGAGGCGCGGCGATGGTTCGACGAGTTCGAGGCGGCGGGGTGTGACGGGATCGTGCTCAAGCCGCTCCACCAGCCCTATATCCACGGCAAAAGAGCCATGGTCAAGATCAAGCATCGCCGCACCGTCGACTGCGTGGTGGGGGGATACCGGGAGCACAAGGACGGGGGCAAGATCGGCTCGTTGTTGCTCGGCCTCTACAACGCCGAGGGCCAGCTTCACTTCATCGGTCACTGCTCCGGGTTCCCCGACGGCCAGCGCGAGGAGATCTTTCGCCGCTTCCAGGAGCTGCGAACCGCAGCGTCCTTCGGTGATCTCGCCCGGGTGCCTGGGAGCATCAGCCGGTGGACGGGAGGCAAGGATCTGAGCTGGACCCCCGTCGAGTCCGGGGTGGTGGTCGAGGTCAGCTACGACCAGCTGGAGGAGGGGCGGTTCCGACACGCCACTCGCTTTCACCGGTGGCGCCCCGACAAGGAGCCCCGGACGTGCACGATGGATCAGCTGCAGCGACCGGCCGGGGTGGGTTTCAGAGACGTCGTCGCCTGAGCCGGCGACTGCGGCCGGCTACTTCTGCCCGACCAGTCCCCACTGATAGGCCTGACACAGCAACTCCCCCAACTCGTCGTCGAGTTCTTCCAGCGAGTTCACCCGGACGTGGTGGAAGAACTCATGGGCGCCGACCTGCTGCACTTTCCGAAATCGCGGATGCTCCAACCCGGATGCCATCGATAGACCGAAGCTCATCCCCCGCTCGCTGAGCGCGTAGACCACCACGAACCGGGCCCGCAGCATGAAGCCGCTGCGAGTCTTGGCGGCCGCGAACTCGAAGTCCCCGCAGCGGCGGGTGAGCTCGACCAGCCGATCCCACAGCGCCCGAGCCCGCGGCCCCCTCCCCGCCAGGAACTGCTCGATCGTGAACGGCGAGCCGGGATCACCCCCGGACGGTTCGACTGTTTCGGACCGCTTCTTGGAAGGCTGCACCCTGGCCGGTTCACCGGCCATCTTGGGATAGTGAGGAGGCCAGGGGGCGTCGCCGATCCCCGACTCCTCATCCCTGGCCACCCATTCCAGGAGTTCATCGAGACGGCCGGCTGACTCATCGATGCCAGCGGTCAGGTCGCCGTGCTCCAGATAACGCCCGGCGAAGCGGTCGAGGGGGAAGTCCTCGATCGCCGTCTCGGGGACCTCGCTCCAGCGGAGAGGTGCGGACACGAAGCCGGTCGGCCGCACCCCGTAGGCCGAGGAAACCGTTTTGTCGCGGGCCATCTGGTTGAAGTCGATGAAGATCCCCTTTCGTTCCTCCTTCCACCAGCGGGTTGTGACCAGGTGGGGATGGCGGCGCTCCAACTCCCGGGCCAGGGCCAGCACCGCCCGCCGGCACTGGTAGAAGTCCCATTCCGGGACGATGCGCACGTAGATGTGGAGGCCCCGGCTCCCAGAGGTCTTGGGCCAGCCAACCAGGTTGGCTTCTTCCAGGACCGCTCTGGTAGCGAGTGCCGCCTCGGCCACGTCAGCGAACGTGAACCCGGGAGTGGGATCGAGGTCGATTCGCAACTCGTCGGGATGATCGATGTCCTCGGCCCGCACCGGCCAGGGATGGAAGTCAAGGCACCCGAGTTGCACCAGCCGGATCACATCGGCCTGAGTGCGCGGCACGTTCATGGTCCCCGGCCGCTGCGAGGGGAACCGGATCTCGACCGTTTCGAAGGACGAATGCCGGTCGGCCCGCTTGTGGTAGATCGGGTCGACCTCGACGCTTTCCATGTAGCGCTTGAGCATGGTCGGACGGCCGAAGATCCCCCGCAAGGCTCCCTCGGCGACGACCAAGAAGTGGTTGACGACATCGAGCTTGGTCCAGCCCTGTTTCGGGAACAGCACTTTGCCCGGGCTGGTGATGCGCACCTCTTCGCCATCGATCTCCACCCTGGTTTCCACTGGCACCGGGCCCAAGCTATCAGCGCCGCTTGCTATACCCTGGCGAGCGATGAGCTTCCGCCTCTTTGGGTTCCTGGTGAGGATCAGCCCCACTTTCCTGATCCTGGGTCTCTTCCTGCTCGACTCCAGGCTTGGGGTGGCAGGGATCCTCGCCTGGGTGGGGGCGGCCTTCGCCTCGGTACTGGTGCATGAATTGGGCCACGCCTTCGCGGTCCGCCGGGCGGGGGGAGTGGTGGAAAGCATCACCTTGCACGGGTTGGGGGGTGCCACCGCCTGGTCCGACCCGGCCCACCGCATCGGCTGGGGGCAGAAGATCGGCATCGCCGCCGCCGGCGCCGGCCTCGGCTTCGTGGTCGCCGGTGCCCTCTATGGCCTCGTTCGCCTTGGGGTGTTCGGGGAGGCGGCCTCGGCCCTGATCCCCCACCCCTTCCAGGTGTTCATGGGGGATGCGGCCCGGCTCGAGCTGTGGGGGGTCTTCTTCCTCGGAGCGTTCATCTGGGTCACGATCGCCTGGGGCCTGATCAACTGGCTTCCCATCGGCGGCCTCGATGGCTGGCACATCCTGGCCGAGTTGCTCGATCGATGGATGCCCGGCAAAGGCAAGCTGGCGGCGGCGGTGATCGGAGTGCTGGTGGCTTTCGGCGCTGCCTGGTTCCTTTTCCTGAACGGAATACGGTTCGGCGCCATCATCCTGATCTTCTTCGCGGTCCAGACCCTGGCTTCGGTCCGTGTCACCCGTCCCCGGACCGCCGACCCCGGCGAGCAACAGCCCGTCGGTTAACCCTCGGCCAGAGCCGGCCCTACCGCGGCGTGCTCCCGCAAGGGCAACTCGGGCATCATGAGCACCAGGACGAAAGCAACCAGCGCGAAGGGGACCGCGGCCAGAAAGACGGTGTTGCTGGCGCCAGCGAAGGCCTGGACGACGCCCTGGCGAAGGCCAGCGGGGAGTTGGGCGATGGCGGTCGGACTGCCGGTGAGGTCACTCGCTCCCAGCGACCCCGCCGGGACCAGTCCGGCCAGACGACGGGTGATCTGGCTGTTGAAGATGGCCCCGAACAGGGCCGTCCCGAACGACCCCCCGAGCGACCGGAAGAACGTGGAGGCCGAGGTGGCCACTCCCAGATCGCGGGACTGCACGGAGTTCTGCACCGCCAGGACCAGGACCTGCATGGTGAGCCCCAGCCCGGCACCCAGGATCAACATGTAAACCGAGGCCAGCAGGAGAGTGGTGTCCGCCCCCATGGTCGACAGCAGGAACAGGGCCACCGCCGCCAGGATCGATCCCACCACCGGGTAGATCTTGTAGCGGCCCGTCCTGGTGATGAGGCGGCCGCCGGCGACCGAGGTCGTGATCACGCCAAACATCATGGGCAGCAAGAGCAGGCCCGAATTGGTGGCACTGGCCCCGATGACCACCTGGAGGAACAACGGCAGGAACACGATCGCCCCGAACATGGCGAGGCCGACGATGAATCCGGCCGCCGAAGTGAGACTGAAGGTGCGATCCCGAAACAGGCGAAGGGGCAGGATCGGTTCGGGAATGCGCGACTCCCACCAAAGGAACGCCCCCACCAAGATCACTCCGAGAGCGGCCAAGCCGACGATGACCATCGAGCCCCATTCGTATTCGCGCCCGCCCCAGACCGTGACCAGGAGCAGGGCACTCACCCCGGACACCAGCAGGCCGGCCCCGGCGTAGTCGATCCGGTGTTCATGCCGCGTGAAGGGGAGGTTGAGAACGACACCAGTGACGAACAGCGCCGCCAACCCGAGAGGCAGGTTGATGTAGAAGACCCAGCGCCAGCTGAAGCTGTCCACCAGCCACCCACCGAGGAGCGGCCCGGCGATACTGGCCACGGCGAAGACGGCTCCGAAGTAGCCCTGGTAGCGACCCCGCTCCCGGGGGGAGACCACATCACCGACGATGGTGATCGCCATCACCATGAGACCCCCCGCCCCCAGTCCCTGCACGGCCCGGAAAGCCACCAGTTGAGCCATGTTCTGGGAGAGGCCCGACAGAATCGAGCCAATCAGGAACAGCCCGATCGCCACCTGAAAGACGATCTTCCGGCCATACAGATCCGAGATCTTCCCGTAAAGAGGAGCGGTGACCGTCGAGGCGAGCAAGTAGGCCGTGACTACCCAGGAAAGGTGTTCAAGGCCGCCGAGCTCGCCGACGATCGTGGGAAGGGCGGTGGCCACGATGGTCTGGTCCAGCGCGGCGAGGAACATGCCCATCATCAGACCGCTGAACACCACCAGGATCTGGCGATGGGTCATGGCAGGCCTGTGGTCGATGGAGTCGGGCATGGTGGGAGTTCGGTCGGCGATCGACAGGCGAATGTACCGGCGAATGGGCGATAGGGGAATCTGCTGCAGGCGGAAGGGTCATAGTCGGATTGCCCATAGGTGAATCGCGGCCGTAATGGACGAACCGACTCCTGCCGACCGTCCAGGCGGGCAGTAGCCTCTGGGGGTGGCCGATCTCATCGAGACGATCCGCGCCGCCGTGATCGGACGCGATACCGCGGTTCTCACGCCTTTCGGGCTGCGCCGGGTCACCTACGCCGACTACACCGCCTCGGGACGGTCGCTCGAGTTCATCGAAGACTTCATCCGGGAAAAGGTGCTGCCGCTCTACGCCAACACCCACACCGAGACTTCCGGCACCGGGCTCCAGACGACCCGGTTCCGGGAAGACGCCCGGGCCATCATCCGCCTGGCCCTGGGGGGCTCGGACGAACACGCGGTGATATTTGCCGGGTCCGGTTCCACCGGAGCGGTCGACCGCCTCATAACCATTCTCGGGCTGCGGGTCCCGGCGAGTCTGGACGATCGCTTCCAACTCACCGCCTCCATTCCCCTCGAAGACCGACCGGTGGTGTTCGTGGGGCCATATGAGCACCACTCGAACGAACTCCCCTGGCGGGAATCGATCGCCGACGTCGTCGAGATTGCCGAGGACTCGGACGGGCATGTCGATCTAGCGGATCTCGAGCGGCGCCTCACCGAGTTCGGGTCCCGCCCGCTCCGGATTGGCTCGTTCTCGGCCGCCTCCAACGTCACCGGGATCATCACCGATACCACGGCGGTGTCGAGTCTGTTGCACCGGTATGGCGCCCTCTCCTTCTGGGACTTCGCCGCCGCCGCCCCTTATGTGGGCATCGAAATGGGGTCGCCCGCGGGCGGCAATCTCGACTACAAGGATGCGGTTTTCATCTCCCCGCACAAGTTCATCGGTGGCCCGGGGACCCCGGGGGTGCTGGCGGTTCGCAAGGACCTCCTCCACAACCGCGTTCCCTCGGTGCCGGGAGGGGGAACCGTCGCCTACGTCAATGCCCTCGAGCACCGTTATCTCTCCGATCCCGAGCACCGGGAGGAGGGAGGCACTCCGGCCATCGTCGAATCCATCAGGGCCGGCCTGGTGTTCCAGTTGAAGGAGGCGGTGGGTGTCGGCGTCATCCGCCAGCGCGAGGAGCACTTCATCGGGCGGGCTATCGCCTCCTGGGGCCAGAATCCCAACCTGCTGATCCTGGGCAACCCGGCAGCCGAGCGGCTATCGATCGTGTCCTTCGTCGTGCGCCACGGCAATCGCTACCTGCACCACAACTATGTGGTGGCCTTGCTCAATGACCTGTTTGGCATCCAGGCCCGGGGCGGCTGCTCCTGCGCCGGCCCCTACGGTCACCGCCTGTTGGGCATCGACCTCGACACCAGCCATCTAATCGAGGCCCAGATCGGCAAGGGCTGCGAGGTGATCAAGCCGGGATGGGTCAGGGTCAACTTCAACTACTTCATAGACGAGGCTGAGTTCAGCTACCTGGTCGAGGCCGTGAACCTCGTCGCCGAACGCGGCTGGCGCCTGCTCCCGCTCTACCGGTTCGACCCCGTCACCGCCCTGTGGAGGCACCGTGCGGGGCTGCCCCAGCCGCCGCTCACGCTGTTCGATGTCGACTACACGAGCGGCTCGATGAGCCACCCCGGAAACCGGATCCAGGCCAACGAGTACTCCCTTGTGGATTACCTGGCCGAAGCCCGCCAATTGTTTGCCAGCACCGCTTCACTCCCGGGCCCGGCCTCCCCTCCCCTCGACGAAGAAGCCGAATCGCTGCGCTGGTTCCCGCTGCCCGAAGAGGTCCTGGTGTGAGCGGTCGGGTCCATCAGGTCAGCATCTCTGAGGGCGGCGTTCCCAAACGGCCGATCGACATGGCTTACGCCACCCCCGCGGGACTGACCGGCGATGGCCACAACGACACCAGATTCCATGGTGGCCCCGACCGGGCCCTCTGCATCTTCTCGCTCGACGTGATCGATGAGCTCAGGGCCGAAGGCCATGGGATCTTCCCGGGCGCGGCCGGCGAGAACATAACGGTCAGAGACGTGGAGTGGCGCCTGGTCGTTCCCGGCTCGCGCTGGGGCATCGGGGAAGAAGTCACGGTCGAGATCACGAACTACACCACTCCCTGCCAGAAGAATCAGGCATGGTTCGTCGGCGGCGAGTTCGGCCGTATGAGCCAGGCCCTCCATCCCGGATCGTCCCGCGTCTACGCCCGGGTATTGACCCCGGGACCGATTCGGCCGGGCGATCAATTCTCTCCGGCCGGCTGAGCGAGCCCCTCCCGGAGAAACCGCAGCATCCGGTCCCAAGCCAGCAAGGCGGCTTCGGGATCATGAGTCCTTCCCTCTTCGAAGAACCCATGGGCGGTTCCCGGATAGTCGAAGACCTCGACTGCCAGCCCGGCCAGACCGATCGTCGCTTCCATGAACGAGGCGTCGTCGCGCGGTAGCCAGGGGTCGTGGGCGGCCAGGTGAACCTGGTAGGTGGCCCGCGATCCGGCGAAATCGATGTTCTGGGCGCCGTAGAGTGAGACGACGGCCGTGACCATCGTCGGCAGACGCACGGACGCCCACAGGCCGAGCGACCCGCCCATTCCCAGGCCGATCACCTGAATGTGCGCCGACTGCCGGTGGAGGACACCCGCGGCCGACAGGGTGGCCGAGGCGAGATAGTTGGGATCAGCGGCGCGCAGGGTGGCCTCCGCCGTTGCCTCGGTGTCAGGCAGCGCGCCCTGGAAAAGGTCGGGCGCCAGTACGGTGAACCCTTCATCCGCCAGGCGATCGGCCAGTCTCTTGGTGAACCTGTTCAGGCCCCACCAGGAGTGCATCAAGAGGACTCCGGGGCCGGGCCCGGACTCCGGGGAGATGAAGTAGGCCAAACCCGACATGGGGGCATTGTGGTGCAAGTCCGGCATTTCAGTTTCGGGGCCTGAGGTGCAGGGGTGAACCGTGCCAAGGGGATCTGGTTTACCGCGCTGGCCGCCCTGCTGTTCGGGGTGAACGGGGCCGTGGCCGCCGATCTCCTGCGCTCGGTGCCACCCGCCAACACCGCCCAGATCAGGTCGGTGCTGGCGGCTCTGGTTCTGGGCGCTCTGGCCTACCGGCGGCGGGCCACCAGGCACGACGGGCGGCTGCTCCAGTTGGCGCTGCTGGGGGTGGTGCTGGCCATCGTCACGGTTTCCTTCCTGGTTGCCATCCAGCGGCTCGGAGTCGGTCCGGGGGTAACCATCCAGTTCACCGGACCGGTCCTGGTGCTGGCGTGGCTGCGGTGGGTCCGGCACCGGGAGGTCCCCAGATCGGCCTGGCTGGCGGCGGCCGCGGCGCTGTTAGGAGTGGCGATGGTGAGCCGGTTCTTCGAAGCCGAAGCCATGGACCCGCTCGGGCTGGCCGCCGCCTTGGCGGCCGCGGTGACCTTCGCCGCCTATCTCCTGGGCTCCGGACAGATTGGCCGCCACCTGCCGACGCTCACGGTGGCTGCCTATGGATTCGGGTTCTCGGCCTTGCTGCTGCTGATCGTCTTCCCGGTGCGCCTGCCTCCAACCGAGGGGGTGGTGCTGGCCGAGCTGGCATGGCTGGTGGTCCTCGGGACCGTGCTCCCATTCCTCCTCGAAGTCGAGGCGCTCCAGCTTGCCGATGCCGGCACCGTTGGGGTGGTCGCCACCCTGGAGCCGGTCGTGGCCGCGACGGTGGCGTGGGGGTGGCTGGGCCAGACCCTTACCCCCTGGCAGGTGGTCGGTGGTCTGGTCGTCGTGGGAGCGGTGGCGGTGGTGCAGCACTTCACCGGCGGTGAGCCGACCCCGATCGCCTGAGACCCCGACCGTACACTCCCCGCCCGTGAGCCCTCCCGATACCGCCTCTCCGGTCGCACCTCTGCGCTTTCCCGGTTTCCGAGCCCTGTGGGGGGCTTCCGTCTTCTCCAACCTAGGCACCTTTCTCCAATCCTCGGCCGCGGCATGGCTGATGCTGGAGCTCACCGGCTCGGCGACCTGGGTGGGGCTGATGAGTGCCTCGACGACGCTGCCCTTCCTGGTCTTGGCATTGCTGGCCGGGGCGGTCGCCGATCTCGTGGAGCGGGTCAAGGTGCTGCTTCTCTCCCAGATCGTCATGGGTCTGGCTGCCGCGGCCATGGCCGTCATCACCTTTCTCGGAGAAGCGAGCCCGGGCCGCCTGCTCTTGCTGGGCATGGTGATCGGAGTCGCGGCGGCCTTCAATCTTCCGGCCTGGCAGGCGCTGGTGCCGGATCTGGTGCCCCGGGAGATGGTGGCGAGCGCGGTCGCCCTCAACTCGGTGGCGTTCAACGTGGCCCGGGCGGTGGGCCCGGCCCTGGGCGGTCTGCTGGTTGCCACGGTGGGCGCGGAGGCGGGCTTCGGGCTCAACTCCCTCTCGTACCTGGCCGTGATCCTGGTCCTCGTGGCCATGCGCCGGAGCGCCCAGGCCCCGCCCGTGAGCGACCCCACTTCTCTGTCCAATGCCATCGCCCTCGGCATCCGTTTCGCCCGCTACACCAGGGCGTTTCGCCGGCTGTTGATGTTCGGGGCGCTCTTTGCGCTCACCTCGGCCGTGGTCCCCACCATCCTCCCCAACCACACCCAGAACCTGGGCGGGGGATCGCTGGCTTTCGGCGTCCTGCTCGGCACGATGGGGGTAGGCGCCATCGCCGCGGCCTTTGTCCGCGGCCGCGTGGTCGACCGCCTCGGGGCCAAGGCCGTGGCCATCACGATGGCCGGGTATGGAGCCGCCGGCGTCGGAGTGGGGCTGGCACCCTCCCTGGCGTGGACCGTTCCGTTTCTCGTGTTGGCCGGGGCGTGCCTCGTGTGGACGACAACGACGCTCAACTCGACAGCCCAGCTACTGAGTCCACCCTGGGTTCGGGGCCGGACGATGAGCCTCTGGTCACTGGCCTTCGCGGGGGTCTCCCCGCTCGGGGCCATCCTGGCCGGGACGGCTGCCGACGCCACCACGACCCGCACCGCCTACGTCGCGTTGTCCCTGGCGGGGGTGGCCCTCGGAGCGGCGGCCCTTCGATCGGGGATCCCCCCATTGACCGAAGTCGTCCCTCCGGAGTTCTCGGGAGTGGCTCGGCCTCCGGCCCACGTGGACACTCTCGACAGCGGCCCGGTCATGATCATCAATACCTTCCAGATCCGCCACCAGGACCTCGACGACTTCGTGGCGGTCATGAATGATCTCCGGCTGGTCCGGCTGCGGACCGGCGCCTATCGATGGCGGCTCTACCGCGACGCCGCCGACCCCGGACGTCTCTATGAGGTCTTCCTGACCGTCTCCTGGCAGGAGCACCTCAACCAGCATCATCGAATCGATGATGCCTCGGCCGTGCTCATCACCAGAGCCCGGAGTTTCGACCAGCGGGGCGATCCCACCAGCCGGCATCTGCTGGCCGT
>DATHSX010000105.1:0-4589 GCA_035463935.1 Acidimicrobiia bacterium
CATGAGGAGCACGCCGCCTCTAGGGCCGCCGCCAGCCAGCGCGTGGTGACCTCGGGTGGGTAGTCGGGGAACGGAGAGAACTCCCCCCAGCCGGCGGGGCCCTTGATCAACACCGCCTCGCGGCGATCGACCCGCCGGAAGCGATGCTTCAGGGGCACCGAGATGGGGTGCAGTTCCAGCGCTTCGAGAACGGCCTCGCTCATCGTTGGCGGCTGCGGACGTACTCGACCAGCCTTTGCACCTGATCGTCGCTGAGGGTGGCCCCGAACGACGGCATGCGGCCTCTGCCCCGGGTTACGGTCAGTGTCAAGAAGCTTTCGTCCTGTTCGGCGGAGTTGGACCCTGCCCCGATGGCAGGTCCCAGGCCTCCTTCCAGATCGACTCCATGGCAGTTGGCGCACACCTGCTCGTAGATCTCCTGGCCGCTGGCCTCCGCCGGCGGCCGGCTGCAAGCCCACCCCATGAGGGCCAGGCCTCCCATCAGGAGAGCGGGACCCGCCCACAAGCGCGCCATGACCAGGCGATGGTAGGAAGCCGCCCCAACCCTCGAGGCCGCGCGAGCGGCTACCCAGTCACTGCAGCTCTGGTCGACCCTCCAGCATGTCCACCATCGCTTTGACGTCCTGGGCGCGTTCCCTGGTGGTGACTAGTACTGCGTCCACGGTCGCCACCACCACCAGATCCGCGACGCCGACCACCGCCACCAGCGGTCCTTCCGAACGCACATAGCTGCCGGTGCTGGCAAGGCTGAATACCGGGCCCGTGATCACGTTGCCTTGCTCGTTGTGGTCTGCGAGGTCCCAGAGGCTCGCCCACGAGCCCACATCGCTCCAGCCCGCATCGAGGGGAACCACCACGCCCCGTTGGGTCCGTTCCATGACCGCGACGTCCACCGAAACCGCCGGGGCCCGGCCGAAGTCCGCAGACAGCAACAACGCCCCGTCCTTCTCGACCGCGTCCTTCACGGCCAATCCCACGTACTCGACCAGGTCGGGCTGGAACGCGGCCAGCTCCTCGAGCACCAGACCGGCGCCGAAGACGAACATGCCGCTGTTCCACAGCGCCCCCCGCTGCACCAACTCCCCTGCCAGCGCCGCATCCGGCTTTTCCACGAAGCGTTCGATGAGACGGCCCCCGGATTCGACCCGGTTGCCCGGCACGATGTACCCGTAGCCGGTTTCTATCCGGGTTGGGACGATGCCGAAGGTGACGAGATGGCCTGCGCGGGCCAATTCCTCCGCTGCCACCACGCCGCGCCGGAAGGCCTCGAGGTCCGCGATGTGGTGATCGGCGGGCAAAACGAGCAGCAGGTCCTCTGGGTTGGCGAGGAAGGCCGCCGCTGCCACCGCCGCTGCAGTGTTACGACCAATGGGTTCGGCGATCACGCGGGCTGTGGCCGGCAGCTGAGCAACGATTCGATCGGTCTGGTTGGCATTGGCGATCACCATGAGGTCGCCCAAGTGCGCCACCCTGGCGGCTGTGGCCTGCAGCATCGTTTGCGTTCCCACCAGTGCCTGAAGCTGCTTGGGGGAGGAAGCACGCGACAAAGGCCAGAGCCTGGTGCCCGAGCCGCCCGAAAGGATCACAGGAACGAAAGAGGCCATCGCCGGTTAGGGTACCGAACCTTGCCGGCTGCCCTTCTGCGACTCGACGCCATGAAATGACCCGGGACGCATCGAGCATGGTCGTCGTACCTTTTCACGTAGAAGACCCGGCTGTTGTAATCCGGACCCTGGACATCGCCGCAACCCATCCCTCGGTGGCGAGAGTCGTGGCGGTTGCCGGTCACCACGGGCCGACTACTCGGGCTGTTCTGGACGGTATTCCAGGGAAATCGGGACGGGTCGACCTCGTGACGCAAGCCCGCTTCGGATCTCTCCGTTCGGGCAAGGGCGACGCCGTGAACACCGGGTTCCACCGTTTTCTCGAGGACACCGACTGCGAGCGGATCCACTTCTACGACGCCGACATCAAGACCTTTGGCCCGGAGTGGATCAGCAAGGCTGAGCATGCCCTTGATCTCGGGTTCGCCACCGTCCGCCACTACTACCCGCGCGCGGCCACGGATGCGATGATCACCTGGATGATCACGAGGCCGGCGTTTGCCCTCCTCTGGCCGGATTCCCACCTGGCCCGTCTGCACCAACCCCTGTCAGGCGAGCTGGCATTCACCCGCGCCGCCGCGGAAGTGGTGGCCGGAGATCCCCTGGTGCGAGGGCAGAGTGACTGGGGCGTGGACACTGCTATCACTTTCGCCACCGTGCGGCACGGCCTGTCGATCTACCAGTCCTATCTGAGCGTGGGCAAAGACCATGCCCTCTACGGATCCCTCCTCGACATCAAGGTGATGATGCTCGAATGCCTCGCGGCCTTGCAGCGCCTGCGCTCGTTCCCGCTCACTCGGTCGCCCGCCGAACTTCACATCGAGGATCCCGTGGCGGTCTCTTCCGTCATCGCCCAGCAAATCGGATTTGATGTCGAGGCGACGCAGCGGGTCCTGGCCGGCACTTGGACCGAGGTTCAGATCGCGCTTCTCGAAAGCTATTTCCCCGGCGAGGTCGCCCGGGCGGCCCGGCAGTGGACTCAGTGGCCTGACACCACGGCCATGGACGAGGACAACTGGATGGCAGCGCTGAGGGTTCTGCTCGATCGTTTCGAGCTCGATGATCCCGACTGGCAAGAGCTGGCCTTCCGCCTGTGGGTGGGACGGGTCCTGCACTACACGCTCAGGGTGGCTGTGAGAGGACATGGATACGCCAGCGGATATCTGAGTGACATGGTCGAACGGGCCATAGTCGCCGCACAGTCCCCCTCTAGCCGATTGCACCGCGGTGGCCGATAGAACCGCGGTGGCGGACAGAACCGCGGTAGCCTGTGGATTCTACTTAACGTCATTAATTAACTGATTGTGTTAATGTCGAAGTCAACTTGAATGTGACGCGTAACGTCACGCACGTACCTTCGAATCGCTGGTACGTCGACAAGGAGGATGTATGGCGACAAAGAAGGCGGCGACCAAGAAGGCGGTAGCCAAGAAGGCTCCCGCCAAGAAGGCCGCGACCAAGAAGGCTCCTGCCAAGAAGGCGGCGACCAAGAAGGCTCCCGCCAAGAAGGCCACAGCCAAGAAGGCTCCCGCCAAGAAGGCCACGGCCAAGAAGGCCACAGCCAAGAAGGCCACCAAGCGATAGGGACGCAGCAGCGTCAAACCAGAAAAGGGATCGGTCGTCGACCGATCCCTTTTCTCATGTCAGCTAATCGTCGATGCCGATCGAGACGTAAGAGCACTCGATGCAGACCCGCCTAACCAGGCCGACCGAGGAACCCGACTCCTTGAACTTGTGCACGTGGTCGGTAGGCGGCTTGGGCTGGCGGCGTAGCTTGGAAAGTAGACCAGTAGAGGTCTCCGCGGGATGATGGCCTTCGGGAGCAAACCTGACCTCTTCGGGGGCCGACAGCTCGACCGCGCCCGGCTCCTCCGCTGCCCGCTCGGGTTCTCGAACGGACGGAGCTTCTCGCTCGATCGGTTGGCGCGGGCGCTCGACCCGGCGTCCCCTCCGCGCCGGCCGCTCGACCGGGCTTGCCTGGGCTGAATCGGCAGTCGCGGGGGCCGGCAATTCCGCGGGCTCGGCGACCGATTTGAGTCGGCGCATGCGAGCAGCAGGGGCAGGAACCGGAGGAGCCGAGCTCGCCTCGGCCACGGCTCGTCGGCGCGCGGCGAGGGTGGTGCCATCACCCTGACCATTCTTGGCGGGGCTCCGGGCCGGGCTGGCAGATTCTCCGAGGCCGCCGGCCGGCGGTGGAGGCCACGATTCGGTGGCGGGTTCGGTCGGGGGGACCGTCGGGGGGAGGCTCGGAGCAGCCAGCTGGCCCACGGGATCCGAAGTGGTCGAGGCTGCCGCCGCCCTCTTCCCGACCTCGGTGGCGCGCCGGCGAGCCCTGATCGAGTCGGATTCGCTGAGCAGGCCCGGGGCTGACGCCGCCACGGCGGGCAGCTTGGTGACTGGCGGCTTGGTGACGGGCGGCTTGGTGATCGGGAACTCGTCCTTCTTGCGAGCTGCCTGCTCGGCCGCCTTGCGATTGCGGCGCTTGTTCTTCTGGCCCTTGAGCCAGCCCTCCTGCATTGCGGTCACGCCGTCGTAAGCGAAATGGAGGGCGTCATCGGCCAGGAACTCGACTTCATCGTCCCCAAGGAACAGGACGAACCTCTCGGCGATGTCTCGGGCTACCTCAACGTCGGCGAGGTACCAGCGGCCGATCAGCTCCGCGTCGCGGCGTATCTCCAGGTGGTACTCGTCTACGACCAGCACCACCCGAATGCCGGAGTCCCGGTCACCCGGGGACCGCAATGAGCCTTTGAATTGCACCCTGAACCTCACCCCCAATGTGACGCCTGGCGCGGGTCCGATAACGATCCCACACCCGGGGGGGCCGTCAAGAAGCAGATTGTAAGTCCGATCAGGGGTTGTAATCACTCAACGGCGGGCACGAGCATTGCAGGTGACGGTCGCCCTCCGCCCCATCGATGCGCGAGACCGGCGGCCAGTACTTGCCCAGCTTGAGCCGTGGCACCGGAAACGCGGCCAGCTCTC
>DATHSX010000106.1:0-3172 GCA_035463935.1 Acidimicrobiia bacterium
TGCCGTGGCGTTCGACTCGATCGCCGCCGAGATCGAAAAGCGCAAGCCGCGGGTGCGGAGTCACCCGCAACTCGTGATTACCTCCTGAAATCCCTGAAGCCCTCGGTGATGAACGCTCCGAAGCCGAAGAGGAGCGCCACCAACCAGAACAGCAGAAACAGCACGATGAGGCCGAGGAAGGCGGTGCCCACGATCCCGCACACCTTCCCCGCCTGGGCGAGCCCCTGACCTTCCGGCGGCCTCCGACCTTCGGTGATGGCTCGGAGCTCATCGTTGCCGATCTTCCAGGCAAACGGGCCGAGGATCTGGCAGAGAACGATCGAGAGGATGCCCAGGACCAGGGCGGTGGTGGCCTGGCTGTTTTCGGAATACGGTCCAGGAACCGGAGGAGGTTGCGGCAGATCGGTCATTGGCCCTCTTCTCTAGACGGGGGGAAGGTCGCCGGAGAGAAAACGGACGACCCACACGACCACCAGCATTGCACCGAGAGCTATCAGGACGGAGTTGGCCAGGAGGGGGGAGGGAGGCTTCCATCGCCGCCAGCGCCTCCCGGCGTAGGACACGCCCGCGCCGACCGCCACGGCCAGAACCGGCAGCGCCATGGGGTGGTAGCCGAACGAGCGTCCCAGATCGCCTCGCGCCAGCCAGGCGAGTGCTCTGGTGAGGCCGCACCCCGGGCAGGCCGTACCGGTCACGAGGGCAAAGGGGCACAGGGTGACGCCGTCGTCGGAGGGGCTCAACATCGTGAACAGCCCGACTGCCGCGACGGGCAGGTAAAGCCAGAGCCGGGCCATGGCTTCATGAAAGGGGACGGCCGGTCGGCGGGATTCCATGGTCGTCATCTTCCCAGGCCGTCCATGAAGGGGATGGATGCCAATGCCCCGGTGAGCAGGAGGAGCACACCAACGGCGGAGAGGGCGAGTGCGACGATCCCGCAGATCCGGCCGGCGTTGGCGGTGCCACGGTTCTCGGGCGGGCGGCGTCCTTCGTCGATCGCCCGCAACTCGTTGTTGCCCATAACCCAGGCGGCGATCCCCAGCGGCTGGCAGCACACGAGGCTGAGGATCCCGAGCACCAGGATGGTAGTGGCCTGGCTCTGCTCGGGGTAGGGGGTGGTGGCAGGTACGGTCAAGGCTCGCTCCCTCTGGAATGCTGGGAGCCTAGAGGCTCAGACGGCCAGCAGTCCCGCCCGCAGGCCCTCGATCATCTCGTCCACCTGGACGGTGGCGAGGACCAATGGTGGGGAGATCTGCAAGCCGTTGCCGGCAATCGCCCGGGTGATCACGCCCGCCTGCCGGGAGCGCGCCGCCACCCGGGCGGCGAGGCTGGGGTCGACCGGGTCGAGCTGGATGGCCGCCATGGCTCCGGTCCCCGATCTCACCGCGATGGCGGGGCCCACTCCGATGAGCGCCTTCAGCGCCACCGCCAGCTCCTCTTCCAGCCGGAGGGCCTGTTCGAAGACGCCCTCCTCCTGATAGATGCGCGTCACTGCCAGCCCGGCAGCACAGGCGGCGGCATGGCCCGAGTAGGTATAGCCGTGGCGCCACATGACGCCGGGATGATCAAAAAAGGGTGCGGCCACCCGGGGGCTGGCGATCAATCCCCCGAGCGGCTGGTAACCGGCGGTGACCCCCTTGGCGAAGAGGATGAGATCGGGTTGGAGGTCGAAGCGGTTGGCGGCGAACCAGTCACCCAGGCGCCCGAACCCGGTGATCACCTCGTCGGAGATGAAGAGCCCACCGGCCTCGCGCACCATGTCGCGCACCGCCTGCAGGTACTCGACCGGGACGGGTCGCACCCCACCGGCGCCGATCACGGGTTCGCAAAAGAGGGCGGCGATATGTTCCGGCCCGGCATGTTCGATTGCTTTCTCCACCGCCGCCGGGTCGTCGTGGGGAACGAACACGACATCGGCGACCATGTCGCCATATCCGCTGCGGTTGGGCTCGATCCCTCCCAGCGAGGTGCCGTAAGTGTGCATGCCGTGATAGGCCCACTCCCGGGCGATGATCACAGTCCGTTCCGGGCTGCCGGTGAGGTTGTGATAGCGGCGGACCAGCTTGGCGGCGGAATCGACGGCGTCGGACCCGCCGCTCGTGAAGAAGATCTTCGAGCCGGGCTCGGGGAGGTGGGCGGCGATGCGCTCGGCGAGGTCAAGGGTCGGCCTTGTCGCGAAGTCGGTGAAGGTGTGATAGGCGAACAGCCGCTCGAGCTGGTCTCTGACCGCGTCGACGACCTCGCGGCGGCCATAGCCGAGGTTGGCGAACCACAGCCCGGCGGTGGCGTCGAGGTAGCGGCGACCGTGCTCGTCGAAGACGTAGCACCCCTCTCCCCGGACGATGACAAAGGGGTCGTGCTGCACGGAGTACATCTCGGCGAACGGGTGCCAGAGGGAGGTCATGAGGATTAGCTCGCTTTCATTTCGGAGATCAGCTTGCTCAGGCTGGCTTTGGCGTCGCCGAAGAGCATCGAGGTGTTGGGGGCATAGAAGAGCTCGTTCTCGATGCCCGCAAACCCGGGGCTCATTCCCCTTTTCATGACGATCACCCTCTTCGCCTTCTCGGCCTCGATGATGGGCATGCCATAGATCGGGCTGGCCGGATCACTGTGTGCAGCCGGGTTGACCACGTCGTTGGCCCCTATGATGAGGGCCACATCGGTCTCCTCGAAGCGGCTGTTGATCTCGTCCATTTCGTAGAGCCGGTCATAAGGCACGTTGGCCTCGGCCAGTAGGACGTTCATATGCCCGGGCATCCGTCCGGCCACCGGATGGATGGCATAGCGCACGTCGCCCCCGTTCTTCTCGATCAGTTCGGCAAGTTCGCGGATCTGGTGTTGGGCCTGAGCCACCGCCATTCCGTACCCGGGCACCACGATCACCGACTGGGCATACGAGAGCTGTAGAGCGGCATCCTCGACCGAGATCTCGCTGACCTGGAGGCCTTCGCTGGTACGGGCCGTTGCCTCGACCACGCTGCCGAAGGCACCGAACAGCACATTGGCGAAGGAACGGTTCATCGCCTTCGACATCACGATGGAGAGGATGAAGCCGCTGGCCCCGTCGAGCGCCCCGGCGATGATCAAGACCTCGTTGCCGATCGCAAAACCGGTCGCCGCCGCGGCCAGGCCCGCGTACGAGTTCATCAACGAGATCACCACGGGCATGTCGGCG
>DATHSX010000107.1:0-3742 GCA_035463935.1 Acidimicrobiia bacterium
AACCAGGGCGTGAGCAGGGAGCGACGAACCACCTGGTTGGGATTCTATGGGCCTGGTTTGCATCCCCAGGCCGGGTCGTGCGGGCAACAGCTCCGGGTACCCAGCCCGTCATCGTTACTGGACGGCGGCCTCCTGGTCAGCGCAGGTGCTCAACGGCCCCGGAACTCGGGCGGCCGCTTCTCGTGGATAGCGGTCAAAGCCTCCTGGTGGTCTTCGGACAGCAAGGTGACCAGTTCGTGTCCGATGGCGAAGTCGAAGGAGGTGCTGAGGGCCTCTTTGAGCAACTTGTTAACAGCCGCCTTGGTGTACTGGATGGCCAAGGGAGCCCCCGCAGCCAGCCGTCGGGCGAAGGTGAGAGCTTCCTCCTGGAGCACATCCGGAGCGACGACTCGGTTGACGAGTCCGATCCGCTCGGCTTCTTGAGCCGTGACCGGATCACCTGTCAACAGGTACTCCTTGGCCCGGGCCGGGCCCACCAGCAAGGGCCATATGGCGGTGCCGCCGTCCCCGGCCACGATGCCAACTCGAACGTGAGGGTCGGCGATGGTGGCTCCCTCCGCCATGAAGATCACATCACACATCAGCGCGATCGACGCGCCCAGTCCGACCGCCGGGCCGTTGACAGCTCCCACCACCGGTATCTCTACATCCACGAGATCCCAAATCAGCTGCCTCGCATCGCGGCGTAATTCGTGAAGCCGGGCGGGATTGTCGAGCGTGGGAAACCACTTGAAGTCGCCGCCGGCCGAGAATGCCCTGCCGCGACCGGTCAGAACGACCGCCCTGGCCCGGGTCTCCCGGCGGAGTAGGTGGAAGGCCCGAGCGAGATCGGCATGAAGAGAGTCGTCGACTGCGTTCAACTCGTTGTGGGGGTGGGCGATCGTCAGCCGGACCACCCGATCGATCCACTCCACTTCGATGGTGTCGAAGGAAGCCTCGAGGGTGTCGGTCATAGCCGGCGACGATAACCGCCGTACGATGGGCCATCCGTGAATCGCAACCTCGTCAAAGACTTCATGGCCCGCTTCGAGGCCCTAGCCGCCGGCGCGGCTGCCATCGGGACCCTGGCCATAGCCGACCGGTCCGGGCTCCTGGGGGCCATGGCGGGCCTGGGATCAGTCACAGCCGAAGAGCTGGCGGGTCAGGGCTTCGATGAGCGCTATACGGTGGAGGTCCTGGCCGCTTTGGCGGCAGCGGGTGTGCTGACCTACGAGCCGGAGAGCGAACGCTTCACGCTTCCTGCCGAACACGCAGCCTGTCTCACCGACCCCGCCAGCCCCTACTCCCTGGCCGGTTGGCTGGACATGCTCACAGGCGCCATGAAGCAGATCGACCGGGTGGCTCAAGCCACAGTCTCAGGGGGCGGAGTGCCGCTGGCCGCCTACGACGAACGGGTCGTGAGTGGAATCGACCGGCTCAACTCCCCCGGCATCCGGATCCTGCTCACTCGCCGCTGGCTCACCGCCATGCCCGATGTGGTGGCGAGGCTGGAAGCCGGCGCCCGTGTTGCCGATGTGGGATGCGGTTCGGGCGCCGCCGCCCTCGCGATGGCAGCGGCCTACCCGTCATCCACGGTGATCGGCTTTGACCTCGACCCGCGGGCCATTCACCGCGCAGAGAACCACCGCCGTCAGGCCGGGTTGACCAACGTCTCTTTCGAGCGTGTTGCCATCGAAGACCTGCCGACCGAACTGCCGTTTGACCTGATTACGAGCTTTGACGTCATACACGATCTCCCC
Source organism: Acidimicrobiia bacterium (assembly GCA_035463935.1). Taxonomy (GTDB): domain Bacteria; phylum Actinomycetota; class Acidimicrobiia; order Spongiisociales; family ZC4RG35; genus DATEEG01. The sequence goes on from DATHSX010000107.1 coordinate 1,740, forward strand.
CGTCCGCGTGAGGCGCTCGATCGGATCCGCGAGGCCCTGGCACCGGGAGCGACCTTCTTGATGGTGGAGCCGGCCGTGGAGCCCGACCTGGAGCAGAACTTGCACACGCGCGGTGCCTTGCTGCTCGGCTTCAGCGTGCTCTATTGCCTGCCCCAATCGTTGGTCGAAGGGGGGATGGGCCTCGGCACGGCGTGGGGCCCGCGGCGGGCCGAGGAACTCTGCCGGTCGGTGGGTTTCGGCCGATTCACCCGGCTCGCCATCGACAACCCGTACTCGTCTTTCTATCGGGTGGAGGCGTGAACCCGGCGGATTTCCCCGTCCAGAACCTGCCGTACGGGGTCTTCTCCGTGGCAGGAGGGCCCCGCCATGCCGGGGTGGCGCTCGGTGACCGGATCCTCGATCTGACGACCCTGGGCGTCTGCGGAGGGCTATTCGCATCCGGCAACCTCGAGTCGTTGATCGCCGCCGGACCGGAGGTCTGGTCCGAGACGCGCCACCTCCTCACCGAAACCATCGAGGGCGGGGATCTCCACGACCACCTGGTTCCGATGACTGAGGCGGTCCTGCACCTCCCTTGCCCGATCGGCAATTACGTCGACTTCTTTTCCTCGCTCGAACATGCCGCCAACACCGGGCGAATCCTTCGTCCGGACACCGAGCCCCTCACGCCCAATTGGCGCCGCCTTCCCATCGGATACCACGGCCGGGCTCGCTCGATCGTCATCGATGGGGTCCCGGTGCGGCGGCCTCACGGACAACGCGGACCCGGCGACTTCGGGCCTACCCGCCGCCTCGACTTCGAACTCGAGGTCGGATTCATAACCGGACCCGGGCTATCCCTGGGCACTCCGGTCACCGCCTCCGCCGCCGAAAGCCACATCTTCGGCTTAGTCCTGGTCAACGATTGGTCGGCCCGCGACATCCAGGCCTGGGAAGCCAAGCCCCTGGGCCCGTTCCTGGGCAAGTCGTTCGCCACCACCATCTCGCCATGGGTGGTGCCACTGGCGGCCTTGGCGCCGCACCGGGTGGATCCACCCCCGCAGCACCCCCCTCCCCTCCCCTACCTGACACCGGCCGGCAAGAGCATCGACCTCCATCTCGAGGCGGCGATCAACGGCACGGTCGTGACCCGCACCAATTACCGCCACCTCTACTGGACCATGAGCCAGCAACTCGCCCACGCCACCAGCAACGGCGCCAACTTTGGCCCCGGCGATCTCTTCGCCTCCGGCACCGTGTCGGGCCCCACGCCCGACAGCCGGGGATGCCTGCTGGAGATCACCGAAAACGGCCAGACCGGCGAATATCTGCGGGATGGGGACACGGTAACGCTGACGGCCTGGGCCGGAGGCGACGGCCAGCCCCGCATCGGCTTTGGCACCTGTAGCGGAACGGTGGTCGCTTAGCAGCGGGATCTGGAGGGCTGCCCGCCCAGTGGAAGCCGCCCAATGGAAGCAATGCAGGACTCGTGGAAGCAATGCAGGACTCGTCAACGGATTCGATCTGCGCCGGGGAGCCCGATGAGTCCTTCTGGTGTCCCGGGTGGGGGCCCGGGTGCGGTGCCGGTAGCCGATGAGTCTGATCCGTCAGCGATCACTCCCCTACTTGACCCGCCGCCCAGCCTTCCACACGTGGGTGACGCGGGCGGCCTCCCCCCAGATCGACAGGTCTTCGAGCGGGTTGCCGTCCAGGGCAATCACGTCGGCGTCGAAGCCCTCCGCCAGCACGCCCGAGCGCGGCGCCTGCGGACCCAGGGTGAGTGGTCCGGTGGCGGTGGCGGCCTCGATCGCTTCGAGGGGGGTGAGACCGGCCTCGATGAGATGGCGGACTTCGCGGGAAGCCTGGGCGTAACGGACGCCATGCACCGGGCCGCTCGGGAAGATGTCTGTACCCATGGCGATGGTCACACCGGTCGCCACGGCAATCTTGAGGGCCTGGGCATGAGTGTCGGCGAGGCCCATGATCTTCCGGAAGGCATAGGCGGGAACCTGCGCCTCCATTCC
>DATHSX010000108.1:0-6300 GCA_035463935.1 Acidimicrobiia bacterium
CCCTCAATGCCGATCCTGCGGTCGACGGCATTCTGGTGCAGCTTCCCCTGCCCGGGGACCTCGATGGTCAATCGGTGGTTCGGGCCATCGACCCGGGCAAAGACGCCGACGGTCTCCACCCGTACAACCTCGGATTGCTGCTGCTCGATCAGCCCGGTCCCCGGCCCTGCACCCCATCGGGGGTCATGAGGATCCTCGAGCACTACGGGATCGCGATGTCCGGTGCCAGGGCGGTTGTGGTGGGGCGCTCGTTTCTGGTGGGCCGGCCGCTGGCGCTGATGCTCTCCTCGCGAGGGGTTGACGCCACCGTGACCATCGCCCATTCCCGCACCCGCGATCTGGCCGACGTGACCCGCCAGGCCGACATCTTGGTGGCAGCGGTGGGAGTCCCTCGCCTGATCACCGCCCACCACGTCAAACCCGGCGCCGTCGTCATCGATGTCGGCATCAACCGTGTCGATGACGACCGGTTGGTGGGCGACGTCGACTACGAACCGGTGGCTGAGGTCGCCGGGGCGATCACGCCGGTGCCCGGCGGGGTCGGCCCCATGACGCGGGCGATGCTTCTCGTCAACACCCTGGCCGCCGCCCGGGCCCGAGCCTGACCCGTTTTTATCAGCCGGGGGCGGCGGAACCCGGCCTGCTCCGCTGATAAAAACGCGGGTTAGCCTCCAACTAGAGATACCAAGGAGATTCGAACAGTGGCCACGGCAATCACGATGGGCCCGTCGGGGCTGACGGTACCCGACGATCCGATCATTCCGTTCATCGAAGGCGACGGTACCGGGCCCGATATCTGGGCGGCGGCGGTCCGGGTGCTGGACGCGGCCGTCGCCCGGGCCTACGGGGGGAGCAGGGCCATCGCCTGGAAGGAGGTCCTGGCGGGAGAAAAGGCCCACAACCAGGTCGGTTCGTGGCTGCCCGACGAGACCGTCGACGCCTTCCGGCAGTACTTGGTCGGCATCAAGGGCCCTTTGACCACGCCAGTGGGGGGCGGGATCCGTTCCCTCAACGTTGCCCTCCGCCAGACCCTTGACCTCTACGCCTGTGTCCGCCCGATCCGCTGGTTCCAGGGAGTGCCGTCGCCGGTCCGCCAACCCGAATTGGTGGACATGGTGATCTTCCGGGAGAACACCGAGGATGTCTACGCCGGCAAGGAACTCGAAGAGGGAAGCGAAGGCGCCAAGAAGCTGCTCCAGTTCCTGGACGCCGAGTTCGGGTGGGATATCCGCCCGGACTCCGGAATCGGCATCAAGCCCGTGTCGATCACCGGTTCCAAGCGGCTGATCAGAGCCGCCATCCGGTACGCCCTGACCAACGCCCGGCGTTCGGTGACCCTGGTCCACAAGGGCAACATCATGAAGTACACCGAGGGTGCCTTCCGCAAATGGGGTTACGAGCTCGTCAAGGACGAGTTCTCCGACGTCGCCATCTCCTGGGAGGACTCGGGCGGCGAGGCGGGCGACAAGCTGCTGGTGAAAGACGCCATCGCCGATGCTTTCCTCCAGCAGATCCTGACCCGTCCTGCCGAGTACGACGTCATCGCCACCCTGAATCTCAACGGTGATTTCATCTCCGATGCCCTGGCTGCCCAGGTCGGCGGGATCGGCATCGCTCCGGGCGGCAACATCAACTACGACACCGGCCACGCCGTCTTCGAGGCGACCCACGGCACCGCCCCCAAATATGCCGGACTGGACAAGGTCAACCCCGGTTCGGTCATCCTCTCGGGAGAGATGATGCTGCGCTATCTGGGCTGGGGAGAGGCCGCCGACCTGATCATCAAGGGTCTTGAGAGCGCCATCGCCGCCAAGGTTGTCACCTATGACCTTGCCCGCCTGATGGACGGGGCCACGGAGGTCAAGACCTCGCAGTTCGGGGATGCGATCATCGCGAGGATGTAGTGACCCTCCAGATCACCCACAAGGACGATGTCCTTCCGCCCGAGGAGCGGGCCGCCCTGGCTCCCACGATCAGCGAGATCGAGCGGCTGAAGAAGGAGCGCAACGCCGTCATCCTCGCCCACAACTACATGACTCCGGACATCTACCACACGGTGGCTGATCTCACCGGCGACTCGCTGGCCCTGGCCCGCATGGCCACGGAGGCGACCGCCGATGTGATCGTGATGGCCGGGGTCCACTTCATGGCGGAGACGGCCAAGCTGCTCAACCCTGCCAAAACCGTGCTCATCCCCGATCTGCGGGCCGGGTGTTCCCTGGCCGAGGGCATCACCGGCGCCGACGTCCGGAGGCTGAAGGAGCAGTATCCGGGGGTCCCGGTGGTGACCTACGTCAATACCTCGGCCGAGGTCAAGGCCGAGTCGGACATCTGCTGCACCTCCGGCAACGCCAAGGAGGTGGTGGAATCGCTCGGCACCGACCGGGTCATCTTCACCCCCGACCAGTATCTGGGTCGCTGGGTGGCCTCGCAGACGAACGTCGAGGTCATCCTCTGGGAAGGCTCGTGCATGGTGCACGAGCGCTTCACCGGTGAGGAGATTCGCGACTACCGGCACGACATCTCCGGTCTGCAGGTGATCGCCCACCCCGAATGCCCGCCCGACGTCCTGGCCGAAGCAGACTTCGTCGGTTCCACCTACGGGATGCAGAAATGGGTGACCGAGAACCAGCCGGCCCGGCTGATGATGATCACCGAGTGCTCGATGGCGGACAACGTCGCCGAGTACGCGCCTACCACCGAGTTCATCCGGCCCTGCAACCTCTGCCCGCACATGAAGCGCATCACCCTCGACAACATCAAGTCCTCGCTGGAGTTGCTGCGCTACGAGGTGGAGATAGCCCCCGATATCGCCGATCGGGCCCGGCTGGCGGTGGAGAAGATGCTGGCCGTCAAGCGGAAATGAATCGCCCGCGGCGGGTTCGCCCGGCTTTCCGAGAGGGTTGATGAGACGGCTCGACGTTCCCCTCGTGGTCGGCTCCGGCGTGGCCGGCCTCTCCACCGCCCTCGGCCTCGAAGCGGCGGCGGTGGTGTCGGCCGGGGCGCTGGGATCCACCTGGTGGGCTCAGGGGGGGATCGCCGCTGCCGTTGGTGAGGACGACAAACCGGAGTTTCATACCGCCGACACGCTGGCGGTATCCGGAGGCCTCGCCGTGCGGGAGGCAGTCGAGATGCTCACGGAGGGCGGGCCGGCCGCCATCCAGCGGCTGGTCGACCTGGGGGCTCGCTTCGACCTAGACCTCGAGGGGGAGCTGGCCCTGGGCAGGGAGGCCGGCCATCACCGCCGCCGGATCATCCATGCCGACGGCGACCGCACCGGTTACGAGGTGATGAGGGCTTTGTCGGAGGCGGTGACCAAGGCGGATCGGATCGAGGTGCTGGAAGGTTGGCGGGCGCTTGATCTGATCAGGGGGGCGGGGAGGGTGGCCGGACTGGTGGTGGCCGACCCCGACGGTAAACGCCACGGGTTGCTGGCCCCGGCAGTCGTGTTGGCCACCGGGGGAATCGGGCACATCTATCTCCGCACCACCAATCCGCCCGGGGTGACCGGAGACGGTCTGGCCATGGCCGCCCGGATCGGCGCCCGCCTGGCCGATCTCGAGTTCGTGCAGTTCCATCCCACCGCCCTCATAGCCGGAACCGACCCGCTGCCCCTGATCACCGAGGCGGTGCGAGGTGAGGGCGCTCTCCTAATCGACAGCGAGGGGCGGCGCTTCATGCTCGCCTACCACCCCGATGCCGAACTCGCCCCCCGTGACATCGTGGCCCGGGCCATCTTCTGGCAGCACGACCGGGGAGGGGAAGCTTTTCTAGACGCCCGCCGGATTCCGGACTTCGCGACCCACTTTCCGACTGTGTACGCCTCCGCCCAGGCGGCCGGGCTCGAACCCGCCAACGACCTCCTGCCGGTGTCGCCGGCTGCCCATTACCACATGGGGGGCATCGATACCCCCAACGATGGACGGACCTCCATCCCCGGCCTCTGGGCAGTGGGGGAGGTCGCGTCGACCGGCGTTCACGGCGCCAACCGGCTCGCCTCCAACTCATTGCTGGAGGGCCTGGTCTTCGGGGCGAGAGTGGCGGCCGACGTTGCCGATCGGATGGTCGAACCGCCGGCAAGGGTGGACTCCGCCGGGCCGGCCTGGGACCTCCCCCTCGATGGGAACGGAGTCGAAGAGGTCCGGACTCTGATGTGGGAACGGGCCGGTCTGATCCGTACCGGGCCTGGCCTTTGGGAAGCCAGGAACCGGCTGCTGGAAATGGACGAGGTGCTGCGCTCCTCGCTGGCGGGCCGGGTGGCGGCCGACGTGGCCCGGCTGGTGGTGGCGGCGGCACTGCGCAGGTCGGAATCCCGGGGTGGCCACTACCGGGCCGACTATCCCGAGCGCGATGTGTTCCAGGCCAATCGCAACCTGGTCGAACCGATCCCCCCTGACGAGGAAGGCACGTGATGCTGCCGAGCCAGTACCTGCCGATCATCCGCCGAGCCCTGGACGAAGATCTGGGGCTGGCCGGCGACCAGAGCGCCCTGGCGGTGCCGAAGACCCATCACTCCGCGGGCACGGTGGTGGCCAGGAAGGCCGGGCGCATCGCAGGGGTGGAGGTGGCGGCCGCGGTCTTTCACGAGATCGACCCCAAGACCACCGTCGACGTCGTGACCGGCGACGGCGCCGATGCCAGCGCCGGCCAACGGTTGCTGAGGCTGGAGGGGGTTTCCCGTTCGCTGCTGTCGTCCGAACGGGTGGCTCTCAACCTCCTCAGCCGGATGTGCGGGGTGGCAACCGCCACCAACGCGCTGGTCGAGTTGGTGAGAGGCACGCGAGCCCACATCGCCGACACTCGAAAGACCATGCCCGGGCTGCGGGTGCTCGACAAATATGCGGTGCGGGTGGGGGGCGGCCTCAACCACCGGTTCGGTCTGTTCGATGCGGTCATGATCAAAGACAACCATCTGGTGGCGGCAGGGGGAATCCGCCGGGCGGTCGAGGCGGCCCGGCGGACCGTCGGCCATACGGTCACTATCGAGGTGGAGGTCACCACCCTCGATCAGCTCCAGGAGTTGCTCGAGGTCGGTGCCGAGATCGTGCTGCTCGACAACATGGATCTCGCCACCATGCGCCGGGCGGTAGAGATCGTCAACGGCGCCATGATCGTGGAGGCTTCCGGGGGGATCACCCCTGACAACGTCCGGGAGATCGCCGAGACCGGAGTCGACGTGATCTCCGTAGGTTGGATCACCCACTCCGCTCCGGCCCTCGACGTGGCCCTGGACTTCGACCCCCCTACCGCCTTGTAGCCTCGGGGACCATGAAGCCACCATTGCGAGTAACGGTGACCGGGGCGGCCGGCCAGATCGGCTACAGCCTGGTCTTCCGGATAGCCGCCGGGGACATGCTGGGTCCCGATCAGCCCGTCATCCTGCAGATGCTGGAGATTCCGGCCGCTCTGCAAGCCCTAAGCGGAGTGGCCATGGAGTTGGAAGACGGCGCCTTTCCGCTCCTGGCCGGGATGGTCAAAACCGATGAGGCCGAGGTCGCTTTCGGCGATGCCGATTTGGCTTTGCTGGTCGGGGCCATGCCCCGCAAGCTGGGGATGGATCGCTCCGACCTGCTCTCGGCCAACGGGGCCATCTTCACCACCCAGGGCCGGGCGATCGCCGCCGCGGCCTCCCCCCGGGTCAAGGTGCTGGTCGTGGGCAACCCCGCCAACACCAACAGTCTGATCGCCCAAAACAATGCGGCCGGGGTCGACCCCCGCCAGTTCACCGCCATGACTCGTCTCGACCACAATCGGGCGGTCAGCCAGCTGGCCGCCCGGGTAGGGCGGCCGGTGACGTCGGTCCGCCGCATGACGGTCTGGGGCAACCACTCCAACACCCAGTATCCGGATCTCTTCCACTGCGAGGTGGACGGGAACAACGCCTATGAGCTCGTGGCTGATCACGAGTGGGTCGAGAAGACCTTCATCCCCACCGTGGCCAAACGGGGCGCGGCCATCATCGAGGCGCGGGGGGCTTCCTCGGCGGCCTCGGCTGCCAACGCCGCTATCGGCCACATGCGGGACTGGGTCCACGGCACTCCGGAAGGGGATTGGGTCTCGATGTCGGTGTACTCGGACGGCTCCTACGGCGTCCCCGACGGATTGATCTCCTCGTTCCCGTGTGTCTGCGCCAACGGGGACTGGCGGATCGTCCAGGGTCTGGAGATCGACCCCTTCTCCCGGGAACGGATCGATGCCACCGCCCGGGAGTTGGGCGAGGAAAGGCAGGCGGTCAAAGACCTGGGCTTGATCCCGTAGGCAGTCGGCAGTAGCCAGTAGCAGCCGCCCGATCGCCACCCG
>DATHSX010000109.1:0-3484 GCA_035463935.1 Acidimicrobiia bacterium
GAGTCCCTCCAGCGTCACCACCTCGCACCCGCCCAGGCGACCGACCGGAACCGTGCAACTGTTGACGACTTCGTTGTCGAGCAAGATCGAACAGGCCCCGCAGTCACCCGCTTCGCAACCAACCTTGGTGGCGTGGAGGCCCAGATCGTCTCGCAGCACATCGGTGAGACGGCGCAGCGGTGGGGAGTCGACCTCGACCGGCTGCCCGTTGACCAGGAACTTGACCGTGGTCACGTGGACTCCGCGAAACGGCGGAGCGAACGCCGGACCAGGGCCAGGGTCGCATCGAGGCGGTAGGAGGCGGTGGCCCGAACGTCGTCGATCGGGGCGAGATCGGTGAGGTGATCCCTGGTCGGCAGATCCTCCAGTCGATCGCGGCTCTTGAGACCGCGCAGCTCGGATTCGAGTCGCGTGAGCCTTTGGGCCACCGGCGAACACGCTCCCACCGCGAGGCGCGCCTCACCGATGGTGCCATCACCCGCGCTCTCGATCACCGTCGCCACCATCACGATCGAGATCACCAAATAGCCGCGAGACCCGAGTTTCTGGAAATCGGAGAACGCCTGTTCCACGTCGCGGGGAACGATCACCGCCGTGACGAGTTCATCGGGCCGGCGATCGGTCTGCCGGTAGCCGGTCAGGAACGCCGGCAGGGGGATGACGCGGCGCCCGGCCTGCGAGGTCAGTTCCACCGAAGCGTCGAGAGTCAGGAGGGGAGGAATCCCATCGGCGGCCGGGGAGGCATTGCAGAGATTGCCGGCGATGGTGCCGGCGTTCTGCACCTGGATGCCACCGACCTGCGCGGCGGCCCGGCGCAGGCCGTCGAAGGCCCGGGGCAGGTCGGCTTCTCTGATGTCTGACCAGCGGGTGAGAGCGCCAATCCGATAGGAACTGTCCGTCACGCTGATTCCCCGCAGCTCGTCGAGCCCCGAGATGTCGATCACCGGCTCGGTCAGCGGCCGTCCCACCCGGGCCGGGTAGAAGTCGGTGCCGCCGGCCAGGACCGTCCGATTCCCCTCGGCGACCGCGGTCAGAGCACCCGCTAGGTCAGCTGGTGCCAGGTACTGCATCTGTAGGCCGCTTTCTCCTGGGTCAACCTGCGCAGAGCTTATAACGGCAGGCCTCGTGGCCTTCGGGCTTGCTGGCGGCTCGAGGATTAGGCTGCGCGGCCGTCGAGCGGCGAAGGAAGCATGGAGATTCGAAAACTGGTCACCATGGTCGATGAGGTTCGCATCGAGGCGGGGCGGGCAGTCGATCCCCCCATCAGGCGGGTGATTGCGGCCGCCGTGCTGCGTAATCCTCATGCCGGTCGGTATGTCGAGAACCTCGACGACTTGATCGAGGCCTCGGTCGGGCTCTCCGAGCTGCTCTCCAGGGGTGCGGTCGCCCAACTCGATGGCAAACCGGTCCATAGCTACGGCAAGGGGGCCATCGTCGGGAGTCGCGGAGAGTTGGAGCACGCCGCTGCTCTGCTCCATCCCAAGTTCGGCAACCCGCTCCGCGAGGCGAGCGGCGGGGGCAAGGCGATCATCCCCTCCGCCAAGAAGCGGGGGGGCCCGGGCACCCCGCTTGACATCCCCCTCCATTACAAAGACGCCGCCTTTGTCCGCAGCCACTTCGATGCGATCGAGTTGCGCATCGTCGATGCCCCCATCGACGATGAAATCGTGCTGGCGGTGGCCGTCACCGACGGGGGACGGCCTCATCCGCGGGTCGGGGGCTTGAAGGTGGAGGAGGTCGTGGGCGAGGACGGGCTCCGGTGAGCGATCTCGTCATCCGCAACATCGGCACCATCGTCACCGGCGACATCGACCAGCCCCTCGCCGGTGGCGATGCCATCGTCGTGCGTGACGGGATGATCGCCTACGTGGGCGACGATCCCGGGTCGACCGCTGATGGAATCGAGAAGGTGATCGACGCCTCCGGTGCGACGGTCCTGCCCGGTCTGTGTGACAACCACGTCCACCCGGTGCTGGGGGACTACACCCCCCGGCAGCGGCAGGTCGACTTCATCGAGTCCTGTCTCCACGGGGGGGTGACAACCATGATCTCGGCCGGAGAGCCCCATACCCCCGGAAGGCCGACCGATCCGGCCGGGGTGAAGGCGCTAACCATCCTGGCCCACAAGTCCTTTGCCAAGCTCCGCCCTGCCGGGGTCAAGGTCCATGCTGGGGCGGTGATGCTTGAGGCAGGGTTGACCGAGGCGGACTTCGACGAGATGGCCGCCGCCGGGGTCCGGCTGGTAGCCGAGATCGGGATCTCGGGGGTGAAGGATCCCGACGTGGCCGCCACCATGACCCGCTGGGCCCAGGCCCGCGGAATGAAGGTAATGGTCCACACCGGCGGCGCCTCCATCCCTGGCAGCGGAGTGATCGGTGCCGACTTCGTCGTGGCGGTGCAACCCGACGTGGCCGGTCACACCAATGGCGGTCCCACCGCCCTGCCACTGGCCGACGTCGAGCGGATCCTGGAGGAGACGTCGGCGCGGATCGAGGTCGTCCACAACGGCAACGTCCGGGCCGCCTCCGAGGTCGCTCGCCTGGTGGCGACCCGGGGCGAGTTGAGTCGCCTGGTTATCGGCACCGACAGTCCTGCCGGCTCGGGCGTGCAACCCCTGGGGATCCTCCGCGTCATGTCCTGGATCGCCTCGCTGGCCGGGGTGGCCCCCGAGGAGGTGGTAGCCATGGCGACCGGCAATGTCGCCGCCTTGCACGGTCTCAACACGGGCTTGGTCGTCGCTGGACGAGAGGCCGATCTGCTGGTGGTCGACGCGCCGCAAGGTTCCCAGGCCGGCGACGCCCTGGTGGCCCTGGCCATTGGCGACACCCTGGCGGTGGCGACCGCGATCATCGACGGGAAACCGCGGTTCGAAAAGAGCCGCAATACGCCCCCGCCGTCCCGCCCGATCACGATTCCGGCATGAGCGGGACCGAGCCGCCGAGCAGCTTCTCCGAGCACCGGGTCGCCCACCGGCTCGATTTCGATCGCGATCGAACCGCCGTCCTGGTGATCGATATGCTCAACGACTTTCTCGAACCACAAGGGGCGATGCCGCTGCTCGAAGGGCGCCGCCTCTACGAGCCGATCCGGCGTTTGCTGCAGGCCGCGCGCCAGGCCGGGTCTCGGGTGATCTGGGTCTGCGACGAGCATCTGCCGGCCGACCGGGAGTTCGAGAAGAGGTCGGTGCATTGCCTCCGGGGAAGCTGGGGGGCAGAGATCGTGGCCGACCTCGAACCCGACGGCGAGGAGCTCCGGATACCGAAGACCCGCTACTCCGGGTTCTTCGAGACTGACCTCGATCAGCGCCTCCGCGAGCTGGGCATAGATCACCTCATCCTCACCGGAGTTGTCACCAACATCTGCGTTCGCTCCACCGCCCACGATGCCTTCTTCCGTGATTACCGGGTCACCGTCCCCGTCGAGTGCGTGGCCGCCACCTCCGAGCGCGAGCAGGAGTCGACCCTCTACGACCTGGACACCCACT
>DATHSX010000110.1:0-5375 GCA_035463935.1 Acidimicrobiia bacterium
CCGTCCACCGGAAAGGCGTCATAGGCCCGGCCGATCTGGAGGAAGAGGCGGTTGCGCAACCTGGTGCACAGCAGGTAGGTGGCTGCCAGGTGGTCGGCCTCATCGTTGCTGAGGACCCCCAGCCCGCCCAGGTTGTTGACCGCCTCGACCGTGCTGGTTGTGCGCAGCTCGGGATGGGTCCGTCCCAGCCGCAGCTGCCAGAGCTGGGCCAAGAACTCGATATCGCTGAGACCGCCCTTGCCAAGCTTGAGATGGAACTCCGGATCCTCTCCCGGCGGCACGCGCTCGCGCTCCACCCTGGCCTTGATGTGGCGGATCGATCGCACAAAGTCGATGCCGACGTTCTCGGGGAATGCATACCGATCGGCTATCTCCTGGAATCCTTCGCTCACGTCCGGGTCACCACACACCGGGCGGGCCTTGCCCAGTGCCAGTAGCTCCCAGGGGGCGGCCCTTTGCTCGTAGTAGGCGCGGTACGCGTCGAGCGAACGTGCCAGCGACCCTTGCTTTCCCTCTGGGCGTAGCGAGGAGTCGACTCGATATGCCGCACCGTCCGACGTTGGACTTCCCACCACGGCGGCGAACTCGGCGGCCAGACGCAGGCCGGTCGCCACGTCCGCGGAACCAGCCGTCACGTAGATGAGATCGAGGTCGGAACCGTATCCCAGCTCCCGGCCGCCCCATTTGCCCATCGCCACGACCGCCAACGGGACCCGCCCGACCTCCTCGGCTGCCGTCCACAGCCCTGCCCCGGCCGCCGCATCGGCGGTGTCGGCCAGGGCTCCCTGTACCCGCTCCACCCCCACCAGGTCGAGCAGATCCGCCGCCGCCACCCGCAGGAGCCGTCGCCGGACCAGGCGACGCAGCGATGCCATCCGTTCCTCTCGGCCCGGTCGCATCGTCATCCTCTCCAGGGCGGTCGCCGACAGCTCCTCTGCCACTGGGAGATCGAGTAGGAGCCGATCGTCGGCCAGCCGGGGCAGAAACTCCGGGATCCGGTCCAGATAGCTTCCGACCATCCGGCTCGAACCCAGCAGCCGGCAGAGTCGCTGCGCGGCCAGGGGGCGGTCCCGGAGAGTTCCAGTGAGCTCGGCGCTGTCGGGACTCGCCGCCACCAGCATGGAAAGCTGGCTGAGGCCCAGGTCGGGGTTGGGGGTGTCGGCGAGCCAGTCGACCATCAGGGGAAGCAGCTGTTGCATCAACCGCGACCTGCGCGACAGGCCGGTGGTGAGGTTCTCGATCGCCAGGGCGGCGTTCCGCAAGTCGAGGAAGCCCAGGGCCTCCAGCCGGGCTTCGGCCCGGTCCCGGCTCAGGCCGCCGTAGCCGTGAGAGGCTGGGATGGCGGCGAAGGACTCGAGTAGGGGCCGGTAGTAGAGCAGCTCGTGGAGCTTGCGAACCCGGTTGCGATGAGCCCGCAAGTCGGCATCGAACTGGGCAGCGGCCATCTGGTCGCCGTCGCGATACCCCATCGCTCGTGCCACCTGCTGGCGATCGGATGGGACTCGGTGAGTTTGGGCCAGCTGCCATAGCTGGAGTCGATGCTCAAGTTTCCGTAGGAAGCGGTACGACTCAGCCAGGGCTTGGGCATCGTCCGCCTTGACGTAGTCGCCGGCGGTGAGAGCAGCCAAAGCAGGCAGGGTTCCCGGAGCGCGCAATTCCGGATCCGCCCTTCCATGGATCAGCTGCAGGAGCTGGACGGAGAACTCGATGTCGCGGATGCCGCCGGGGGCTCGCTTGATATCGTCAGGATCGGCCGCGTCCTCGGCCCGGGCCTTGAGCTGGCGGAGGGCCCGAATGCTGTCCGGGCTGATCGAGGCGGGCCAGACGTAGTCCTCGGTCATCGCAACGAACCGTGCCCCCAGGTCGGGGCTGCCGCCGGCCGGCCGGGCTTTGAGCAATGCCTGGAACTCCCACGACTCGCCCCACCGCTCGTAGTAGGCGCGGTATGAGTCGATGGTTCTGATCAGCGGACCGGTGCTTCCCTCGGGACGGAGGTCCGTGTCTACCCGAAAGGCTATGCCTTCGGCGGTGGGTGCGGCGAGCCGGTCGATGAGAGCGCCCGCCAGCTTCTGGGCCATCCGGCGGGAGTCGTCGGGCGAATACCCGCCCGGCTCGTAGACGAAGAGAAGATCGATGTCCGAGGCGTAGTTGAGCTCCCGTCCTCCCCACTTTCCGAGGGCGATGACCGAGAAGGGCAGGTGCTCGATTCCGGGGAAACGATCCTCCAGGGTCGCCAGCACCTGGGTGCGGGCCTGCGCCAGCGCTTCATCGGCCAGATCGCTCAGCGAGGTGACCACCTCCTCCAAACCCCAACGCCCGTTGAGATCCGCCAGGGCGATGTCGATCATGCGCCGCTGCACCAGGTGGCGGGGATCGTCCGAGGTCGGACTGGCGGGGTCGAGCCACTCCGGGTGGCGCACCAGGGAGTCCCACAATCCTTTGCTGGCGCCCGCCAGCATCACCAGGTCGGACAGGAGTCGGTCGCCGACATCGAGCCGGCTTCGCTCGGCCAGGGCGATCAGGCGTTGCAACGTTCCTTCCGGGTCGGGAGCGGCCCGGATCGACACCAGCAGCTCATGGGCGGCGGTCGAGGGGCGGCCATCGACTATCCAGCCGAGGGCTTCCAATCGGGGCAGGAGGGAGGACCCCACTCCCAACCTGGCCGGTGAGGTCCCGCGGCTAGACACTCGGCGTCGCGGCCGGTGCCCCGGGAGTCGGGTCGGGTCCCGGCTCGTCGCTGGTCTGGATGGTCAGGTCCCCGGAACGCTGATATTCGATGACGTGCTCGACCGCCGGCTCGAAGAGCGCCTGGTACGTCATCAGCGCCCCGGCCACCCCTTTCTTCGTCGGGACGGCGGGGAGGTAGTCGACCAGGCCGGCGTCACCGAGATGACGGAGGAGACGATGCAGCCCGAATCCGGCGCCGACCGCCACGGCTAGAACCATCGCCAGAAACCAGTACCAGGCCACGCGGAGAAGGATACGAGGCCTCGGCCTGTTCCTGGCCCGCGGACCACCCGGAAAGCGAGATGCGGCCGTATTCTGGAAATGTGCGCATTGCCGGGGCCCAGATCAATCTGACGGTCGGCGCCCTCGACTCCAATGAGGCCGCGATCGGCGAAGTGATGGAATGGGCCGAAGGCGAAGGCGCCGATGTCCTCCTTCTACCCGAACTGGCGGCAACCGGATACCCCCCCGAGGACTTGGTCTTGCGTTACGGGTTTGTCGAGGACAACCTCGATGTGGTCCGACGGGTGGCGAAGCGGTCCGGCAACTGCACGACCGTCTTCGGGTTTGTCGACCTGGTCAACGACGCTCCCCCCCGGGGCGCCGCCGACGCCGCCCCCCGCAATGTGGCCAATGCCGCCGCGGTGGTCCAGGGCGGCCAGTGGCGGGGCACCTATCACAAGATCCTCTTGCCCAACTATGGGGTCTTCGACGAGGACCGCTATTTCGTACCCGGGGGCGATCCGGCGGCTACCTGGGAGATCTCCGGCAACCTGTGCGGGGTGTCCATCTGCGAAGACATCTGGCTGCCGGACGGTCCCCCCCAGCGTCAGGCCGAGGCGGGAGCCCGGGTCCTCCTGAACATCAACGGCTCGCCGTACCACCGGGGAAAGGCCCGAGAGCGCGAGGAAATGCTGGCACAGCGAGCCGCAACGGCCGGGGTGCCGGTGGTGTACCTCAATCTGGTGGGCGGTCAGGATGAGTTGGTCTTCGACGGCGCCAGCCTGGCGGTTGCCCCGGACGGCACCGTGCTCCACAGGTCGCCGCAATTCGCCGAGGATCGCTTTCTGATCGATCTCGATCTCGACCGACCGGGGGAGGCGGCGTCGGCGGGGCGTGACGTCGTTCCGCTGATGGGCCCCGAGGAGGAAATCTACCGGGCGGTGGAAATGGGGCTGCGCGACTACGTGCAGAAGAACGGATTCCGCCAAGTGGTCATCGGCCTCTCCGGTGGCATCGATTCTGCCCTCACCGCGGTGATCGCGGCCGACGCCCTTGGTCCGGATGCTGTCTGGGGCCTGTCGATGCCGTCGCGGTTCTCGTCCGACCATTCTCGGACCGACGCCGCCGAGCTGGCCACCCGCCTGGGGATCCGCTACGACTCCATCCCCATGGACGGGATCTTCCAGGAGTACCTGGAAACCCTCTCTCCGGTCTTTGCGGCAACCCAGTTCGGGGTGGCGGAGGAGAACCTCCAGGCCCGGATCCGGGGAGCGATCCTGATGGCTGTCTCCAACAAGTTCGGGCCGATGGTGCTCGCCACCGGCAACAAGTCGGAGGTGGCAGCCGGCTACTCGACCATCTACGGTGACATGGTCGGGGGGTTCTCCGTCCTCAAGGACATTTTCAAGACCACGGTCTACAGACTGGCCCGGTGGCGCAACTCCCTTTCCGAGGTGATACCGCCGAGCACGATGGACAAGCCCCCCTCGGCCGAACTCCGCCCCAACCAGAAGGACTCCGACAGCCTCCCTGCCTATGAGGTGCTTGACCCCATCTTGGCCCTGTACATCGAAGAGGATCGAGGAGTCGAGGAGATAATCGCCGCGGGCCACGACCCTGATACGGTGCGCCGGGTGGCGCGCATGGTCGACCGGAACGAGTACAAACGCCGTCAGGCGGCGCCCGGAGTGCGAATCACCACCAAGGCCTTTGGCCGGGACCGCCGGCTACCCATCACCAACGGCTACCGATGATGAGGGGACAATGCTGATGGGGGAGGGCGGCCTGGTTCTAATCGACGGCGAGCCCGGTCCGGGCCTCATCTCGGTGTTCGACGGAGGGCTGCTGCGCGGCGACGGTTGCTTCGAGGCGATCAGGTCCTACCGGGGCCGGCTGTTTGCCTGGCCCGAGCACCTCGCGCGGCTGCATCTCAGCGCTCACGCCCTCGGGATCCGGGTGCCGGACACCCACCGGCTGCAGTCATGGGCGGAGGAGGTCGCCGCCGACGGCGGCGACTGCATCGTGCGAGTGGTGCTCACCCGGGGAGGAGAGATCCCCGGGCGAGTGACACCCCCCCGTTGCATAGTGCTGTCGCATCCGGTGTCGGCGCCTGGTCCGGAATTGTCGCTCGCGTCGATCCCGGCTCCCTGGCACCCTGCGGGGCGCCCGTGGGAATTGTCCGGCGTCAAAACCATCTCCTATGCCCCCAACCAGGCTGCCACCCGGCGAGCTGCAGCGGCCGGTTGCGACGACGCCCTGCTGCTGTCCGGGGAAGGGATAGTCCTCGAGGGGCCTACCTTCTCGATCGCCTGGGTTCGAGCCGGATCGGTGGAGACGCCGGGTCTGGACCTGGGGATCCTCGACTCGATCACCCGCCGGTTCCTGATCGAGATCTGCGCCGAACGGGGCATCCGTCTGGCGGAGGG
>DATHSX010000111.1:0-8616 GCA_035463935.1 Acidimicrobiia bacterium
CCGCCGAAACGCTTCGCGCCGAGGGGACTGACGGGCGCATAGTGCTGATCGGCGACGAACCCGACCGCCCGTATGAGCGCCCTCCGCTCTCCAAGGGCTACCTCCGTGGTGAGGAGGGCCGTGAAAAGGTCTATGTCCACGGCGAGGACTTCTATCGAGACAACGCCATCGAACTGCGGACCGCGACCCGGGTCACCGTTATCGACCCATCCTCAGCGACCGTGTCGCTCGAGACGGGAGAGTCACTTCACTACGACCAGCTCCTCCTCGCCACCGGAGCCGCACCCCGGAACCTCTCGGTTCCCGGGTCGGATCTCTCGGGAGTCCGCTATTTGCGTTCGGTGGAGGACTCCGATGGCCTGCGGGAGGCGATCCGCGTTGCGACCCGGGTGGTTGTCGTCGGCGCCGGGTGGATTGGATCGGAAGTCGCCGCCTCAGCCCGGCAGATGGGACGAGAGGTGGCGGTGATCGAAATGGGCTCGGTGCCGCTGGAACGAGTGCTTGGACCCGAGATCGGTGCGGTGTTCCGGGACCTACACGCGGACCATGGCGTGGAGATGCACATGGATACGGCGGTGGCCGCCCTGGTGGGGAGCGCTGGGGTGGAAGGGGTGCGCACTGGTACCGGAGCGGTGATTCCGGGCGATCTGATAGTGGTGGGGGTGGGCGTCAGCCCCCGGGTCGAACTGGCGGCCGCGGCCGGGCTGGCGACCGACAACGGGATCCTGGTCGATGAGCACCTCGAAACCAGCTTCCCGCGGATATACGCAGCAGGTGACGTCGCCAATGCCTTCCATCCCTTCTTTGGGCGCCGCCTCCGGGTAGAGCACTGGTCCAATGCCCGCCACCAGGGCGCGGCGGCGGCCCGGAGCATGCTCGGACAGGAAATCTCCTATGACCGGATCCCCTTCTTCTTCTCAGATCAGTACGACCTGGGTATGGAGTACTCCGGTTACGCCACCGAATGGGACCAGGTGGTCTTGCGCGGCGACCCCCGCAGCCGTGAGTTCATCGCCTTCTGGATGCTTGACGGAATGGTCCTGGCCGGGATGAACGTGAACGTGTGGGACGTGGCCGATCCTATCCAGCGGTTGGTCCGTTCCCGGCTTCGGGTGGACGTTGATCAGCTACGCGACCCGGACATCCCCCTGACCGAACTGGCCGCGGCACCGGCCTGACGCGACCCGATCATCCGATCCCGGCGCGGACCGCGGCTTCCCGGAACGCTATCGATAGCGAGCGGACCGATTCGTGGGCGTTGAGCCCGCTCGGGTTGCCGGCGACGAGCAGATCGGATTCGCCAATCCCCTCGGGCTGCCACCCGCTTCCCGCGCCGGGGCGATCGAAGGCCGTCCGGTAGGCGGTGACGCCCAGGATGACGACCACCGGTGGGCGCAGCAGCGCCACCTTCTCTTCCAACCCGACTCGCCCTCGCCGAAGTTCGGGGGCGGAGAGTTCGTCGGCCCCCGCAGTCGCCCGATTGACGAGGTTCGTTATGCCGATGCCGCGCGAGGTCAGGTCGGCGGCGTCCTCGGCGGTCATCCCGGCCGAGGCATCGATCTCCCGGGCGCCGAGCCCGGCTGCATGGAGGGCGGGGTAGAAACGGTTCCCGCGTCTGGCGAAGTGAGCCTGGGCCGCGGCAGTCCACAGACCCGGATTGATCCCGACGAAGAGAAGACGAACGTGCTCACCGATCAGATCGGGAACGCTGCAGTCCCGGCAGGCCTCTAGTTCCGCCCGGGTGAACCCCACCGATCAGGCCTGTTTTGCCTTCCAAGCTTCGACCTGGCGGAGCACGGCGGCCGAATCGAACCACGTGTTCTCGTAGGCGATCAGCCCGTCTCGCAATTCGAACAGGTGAAGCATCCGGATCTCGACCGGGGCGCCGCCGCCGGCGATTCCGGCCCATTCGCCCTGCACATGGCCCGTGACTCTCGATTCATCGACGACCCAGAGTCCGTCCGCCGACGCGAACCGTCGGACTGTCTGCAGATGGAGGTCGGGGATGGCGTCGATGATGCTCGAGTAGACCGCTCCCACCGCTTCCTTGCCATGGACCGGGCTCAGCGGGTGGGTGATGTCATCCCAGACGATTCCTTCGGCATAGGTGGCGAGGGTGGCGGCAACGTCGTGAGCGTTCTCGGCGGCGAAATGGCGGTCAACGATGTCCATGGCCTTTTCCGGCAGGGGTGCCCAACGTAGTCGGTACGTGTCAGCGGGGCATGTTGGGCGGGACGTTCCCGGCCGATCCGTTCGGGGCGCTGGGCGCCGGTTCTGGTTGCTCGCTCCCGCCCGGATCGAGCCGGAACGGCGGATACTCGTCCCGCATCAGCGCGGCGTAGGCCCACACGCGGTAGACCCAGCGGTTGAGACCCATGATCAGGTCGAACAGGCCCTGGGGGTAGCGACCAGTGAAGAGCAGGGCGATGCCTGCCACCAGGACCAGGACACTGATCAACCCTCCGCCCACTTCGAGCACGCCCTGTCCCGAGTCGTCACCCAGGTCGGTTGTCCACCAGACCAGCCCACTGGTAAAGAGCCCGACGATCAGATAGTGAGGGATGGCGAGCAGCCACCATTTGACCAGGACCAGGCCCCGGGACAGCTGTTCAGGGTACGCCACATCCAGACGAGCCGGATAGTCGGTCTCAGCCAGAGTGAAAGGGGGATAGCGGTCGGTGCCGAGGGCGCTTGTGCAATAGAACGCGACCCGCCAGGACCACCGCATCACCCCGACGTTGAAATCGAAGATGCTGCGCGGGTAGCGGCCGGTGAAGAGGATGGCCAGCCCGGCAAAGATCGTTAGCACCACAAAGGCCGACCACAGGATCGCCAGCACGATGAAATGGGGAAGGGCGAGGAACCACTTGATCAACCATTGCCAGCGCGTCAATCCCGGGTCGAGATCGCCCTCCAGCCGCAGCGGATACCCTCCGAACATCAGTGCCTGCGCCCCGCCTGCACCCGCCGGGGCGCCCGCCGCTCGACGGGTGGCCGCTACGAGCAACCCTGCGGCCACTGTGCCCAGCACAATCCCGCCGATCAGGAGACCGAACGCAATGGGGAGCAGAATCTCCAGACGCGCCGCGGCGGACACGTCGGCCGTGACCCCCTGGCTGGCGTCGGCGTTCATGATGACTACCACCCACTCCCCTTGCTCCAGATCCCAGGTGATTTCCTGGGTGCCCGCCCCTGCCGCCATCGCCACCCAGTAGGTTTCCTCGCCGGGAAGCGACGGAGTTTGCTCGCCGGGACTGGGGTCGTAGGTGACCCGCCCGCCCAAGATCCTCGTCACTTCGGCCCGGGCCACTCCAGCCAGAAAGGCATCCACGTCGCTCTCGGCTCCGATCCCGATGAAAAGCGGCGCGTCGGTACGGGATTCCGCCGACAGACGCACCGTGCCCACGCGTCCCGTGGGGAACCACTCTCCGGGACGCGCCCCCAGGTCGATCTCGCCGGACGTAAGGGCGTACGCCTCGGTGGTCAGTTCGATATCGGAGGAGGTGAAGAACCCATCGTCATCGCGCTGGGTTCCGAAGGCCCACAACAAGCCGCTGCCCGCGGCGATCAATGCAATCGCCATTAGCGCCAGCAGGGCGCCGACCACCGTCATAACGATCTTTCCTGCGGTCATTCTCGGGTCCAATGTAGGCGTTGGCCGCCAACGATGGCGTTCGGGCGACGACTCCGACAGTGCCCAAAGTCCCAACGGGCAAGGTGACGTTCTGCTCTATCCCACCGAGGCCGCTGGAAGCGATGATCGCGGCTGGCGATTGGAGGTCTTCTCTCTTGCCAGCCCTTGTCGTGTTCGAGTCCATGTTCGGGAACACCGAGGCGATAGCGAAGGCGGTTGCCGACGGTTTGACGGCCCGAATGGCGGTCGACATCGTGGAGGTTGGGGTTGCCCCGGCGGTCTTGTCCGACGACGTCGAATTGCTGGTCGTGGGGGGACCGACCCATGCCTTCGGGATGAGCCGTCCCGGAACCCGGCAGAAGGCTGCCGAACAGACTCAGTAACTTCTGGTCTTGAGCGGGCACGGACTGCGGGAATGGCTCGCAACGCTGACTCCGGGCCCGGTGAGCGCGGCGGCAGCGGCCTTTGACACCCGAATCTACAAGCCGAGGATGCCCGGTTCGGCCGCCCGCGCGGCCGAAAAACGCCTCCGCAAGCTCGGGTCGCCTCCGCAAGCTCGGGTTGGTAGTCGTTGCTCGGGCCGAGAGCTTCTACGTGGTGGGATCCAGCGGACCCCTTCGCGACGGCGAAATCGAGCGGGCTCGCCGCTGGGGTGAAGGACTCGGGTCCCGGGTCACGGCCGAGGGAAGGACCCGCAAGGTCTTCTGACCCGCCGGTTGGTCAGCGGCCCCGGCGGCCTCCCAGCGAACCCCCTCCGAACAGGACCCCGGCTCCCAACACGAAGCCGAAGTCGTACCAGTTGCCATTGTTGTGGACCTCGTACAGATTCACGTTGTCCGTGAACAAGGAGATGATGAAGGTGACCGGGGCGATGATGCCGTGCCAGAGGCCCAGCCAGAACCCGGCGACCACCCCGTCCTCAGTTGCTCCTCCCAGCGCGGGGTTGGCACCGGCGGCGCAGGCGCCGAGCAGCAACGCCAGCAGCAATACCAGCAGGATGGCTCGAATCGGTTTCATTGGATCCTCCACGAAGTCACGGGCTTTAGCCAGGGCCGTCGCCCACGATAGGGAGCGGGACTCGCACCGGGCCAGGGCCTTTTGACACTGCCCTCGATGACCAAAGCCGGGTCGCGGCTTCCCTGGGGATGGATCGGCATGGCCTCGTGACAATATGCAGAGGCAAATGACGGCCGTGATGAGGTGGCTCTTCGTTTTCGCGCTGGTCGCCGCCGCCTGTACGGGGTCAGCCCGGCCACCCACCACCCTCCCCCAACCTATTCCCGGCGATGCCGGCAGTCTGGGCACGGTTCCAGGGAAGCTGCTGGTCCTCGACGCTGAGCACACCATCTCGATCATCCGCCCCGATGGCAGCGACTACCGCCGGCTGGCAGGAGCCGATCCAGGGATCGAGGCTCGGACTCAGCCCACCTGGTCTCCCGACGGCGGTCGGGTGGCGTGGACCGAGCGTACGGTGGACGGCGCCTCGTCCCTGGTCACGGCTTCGACGCGGGGTGAGATCCTGACCCGTGATTCGGCGCCCTTTCTGGCGGTTTACCTGGCGTGGGACCCGACCGGGCAAGCGATCGCTTTGAGCGGCCATGACGAGGAGGGCCGGCTGCAACTCGGCCTGAGCCATCCGGGAACCGGGGTGACGACGATCGACGAGGGTGCTCCGCTCTGGCTGGATTGGGGCCCGGATGGCACCGAGCTCCTCCTTCACGTTGAGGATCGGCTGGAACTCGTGCCGATCGATGGGACCGAACGCCAGGCGATCGGCCACGCCGGCCGCTTTCGGGTGGGGCTCCATGCCGGTGACGCTCTGCTCTATGCCCAGGGTGGCGCCACGGGTGAGGTCTTGGTGGTTGGTGACCGGGCCGGGTCGGTCCGGAGGGAGTTGCTGCGGGTCGGGGATCCCACCGCCTTCGTATCGGATCCGGCCGGTGAACGGATCGCCGTCATGTCCGCGCCCTCTGCCGCCACCCAGGCGATGGCCAGGGTGGAAGGCGGCGACACTCCTGTCCTCGATCCCAACCGGCTGGTGATAGTCCACGTCGCTGACGGCACGGTGCAAGAGGTGGCCCGGGGGCGCGCGGTGGCCTGGTTCTGGAGTCCCGACGGCAACCGGTTGCTGTACAGCACCATCGTGTACGACCATGAGAACTTGCCCCTGCGCTGGTACGTGTGGGATGGCCGATCCTCCGCCGTCTACGCGACCTTCACGCCGACCGGTGTGTTCGGGAGGGACTATCTGGCCTTTTTCGACCAGTTCGACCGCAGCCTGACTCTCTGGGCTCCCGACGGGTCGGCGTTCGTCTATGCGGGCGGCTCTAGTTTGGAGGACAGCGGAGTCTGGGTTCAACCGGTAGGGGAGGAAAGCCCGGTGCGTGTCGCGCGGGGCACCATGGCGTCTTGGTCACCCACGCCCTGACTGGTCGATGGCACTCTTAGGAAGCAGCATGTGACATCCCTTGCTGATATTGACCAGCTGGGAGATGCGAACGTCGGCGGCGAGGCTGCACAACGTGTAGGCGTCCTCGGCCGTCAGAGCGGTAAGGCTTGTGATCAGCGCCACCATCGCCCTGATGGCCTGGCGGGCGGCATCGTCGAGATCGGGGTCGATTCCAATGGTGATGTGATGGGTGGGGGTCTCGGCCCGAGGCATGGCAAGGGTAAGGTCGGTACGCAGATGAAGCTCGAAGTTTCCGGTTAGAGAGGTCTCGGCCGCCGACAGGCAGCTTTCGCCGTCACCCTGGACAGCGTGGCCGTCGCCGATCTGCAGCCCGGCCCCGGGAACGAACACAGGCAAATAGAGAGTGGAGCCGGCTACCAGCTCTTTTATGTCGAGGTTGCCACCGTGGGGCCCCGGGACGATCGAGCTGAGCATGCCCCACTCCGCAGGGGGGGTGGTTCCCAGCACCCCGAAGAACGGCCTCAGGGCCAGCCGCGTCCCCCACGGCAGCTGGGCATGCATGCTCCCGGCGTCGAGTTCGATGGCCATGAGGCGCCGGTTGGGGAAGTCCTCGGGAAGGGTCCCCCGCAGGGGGAGGATCATGTTCCATGCCCAGTCCTGGCGGAGAGCCACGTCGATGATGCGCACCTCGAGCACATCACCGGGCCGGGCGCCACGCACACCGATGGGCCCCGTCATTATGTGACCGGGGAGGATCGGTTGATGAGACTCGATGAACTCCCGGTGGTCCGCCAGCAGCCGGTCTCGCATGTGGTCGGGAAACTGCCCGGGGCCCCCGTGGATGGTCTCCACGATCACCCTGTCGCCGGATTCGACCTCTAGAACCGGCGCGAACTCCGCTGAGAAGGCTCCCCAACGCAGGTGCCCGGGGACAGAGGCAAGGTGGTGGACCGTCACCGGCGAGGACTCAAACCACCGCCGCCGGGGCGATGGCCTCCATGTCGGTCACCACATCGATCACGACGGGCCGGCCGGCATTGAGGCCCCGCTCCATCGCAGGGGCGAACTCGCCGGGTTTCTCCACGCGGATTCCGATGGCTCCGATGTCCTCGGCCAGACGGGCAAAATCGACATCGGTGAACACCCACAGTTCCTTCGCCTTTTCCGTTTGCTTACCGCCATAGGCCCGGTCGAAGCCTCGCAGTGACTGGTTGCCGGAGTGATTGTCGTTCACCACCGTCACCGTGTTGATCCCGAAACGGACGGCGGTCTCGATCTCGGCGATGTGGTACCAGAATCCGGAGTCGCCGGTGAAACAGACCACCGGGCGGTCCGGGCTTGCACATTTGGCTCCCAGGCTCGCGGGGAAGGCCCAACCGAGGTGGCCGGCGCTGCGCAGGTAGCTCTGCGCCGGGCTCCGGACGTCGTAGAAGCCGCCCATCCACATCCCGGCGTGCCCGGTGTCAGCCACCACAATGGCGTCGTCCGGCACGAGACGGTTCAGATCGGCGCACAGTCGCTCGGGGCGGGTGGGCACTTCCTCGGAGTCCGTCAGGTGCTGCCAGTCGCCTCGCCATCCGGAGACGATGCCGCCGACCTCGGCCACCCACGGCTCCCGGCTGATCGCCGAAGAGGGGTCGGCCAGTTCGGCCATCCTTTCCAGGGCCGTGCGGGCATCGGCGTTCACGGCGGCCCGCAGCGGATAGTTGCGTCCGATCGCCTCCGGATCGATGTCGATCTGCACAGCCGGGGTTCCCACCGGCGGGACCTGCCAGAAGTGGGTGGTCATGCCGCCGGTGGCCGTGCCGACGAAGATCACCAGATCTGCTCGACCGACCACGAGGTTGGCGGACGCCCGGGAATAGGTGCCGACTACCCCTGCCGACAGCGGGTGGGTGCCGGGGATGGTGTCCTTGCCGTTCAGGGACGTGACCACCGGGACGTTGAGGCGCTCGGCGAGGCGAACCAGCGCCGGGCCGGCACCCGAGGCGCGCACCCCGCCGCCGGAGACGAGAACCGGTCGGAGGGCTGCCTCCGCCAAGGCGAGGGCGGCCCGCAGCTCCGCATCGGGGGCGGCAGGTCGGAAGGGTGGCACCTGGGAGAAACGGGGTTCGCAGAGCGCCTCCATCTCGGCTTCCTCCAGATCGATTTGGCCCTCGTTGCCGGCGAACTGGAGATGCACCGGGCCCGGACATCCCGACACTGCGGTCCGGAAGGCCTGCCTCAGCAGATCGGGTATCCGCTCGACGGCGTCGACAGTGGCGTTGAACTTGGTGACCGTGTCGAAGGACGGGAGGTCATCGACCTCCTGATAGACGCGGCGGAACTTGGTCTGCGGCAGCCGGCCCCCGGTGAAGGCGATGACAGGAGAGTGAGCCAGAAAGGCGTCGCGCAAACCGGCCGCCAGGTTCTGGGCACCGACGATCTGGGCCATGCAGATCCCGGGTCGTCCGGTGGCCCGGGCATAGCCGTCGGCCATGTAGGCGGCGGGCTTTTCACCATGTGGTCGGATGCGACGAATGCCGGTATTGAGCTCGATCTCGGCCATCGTCCGGCGCAGGATCGCCGGCAC
>DATHSX010000112.1:0-8700 GCA_035463935.1 Acidimicrobiia bacterium
ACCCGCTCGATGCAGACCGCCCGTGGAATCAAGCTATCGCCGATCCATCAGCGGCTGGCACACCGCGGCGCCTACTTCCGTGAGGTGAGCGGTTGGGAAGGAGCGGACTGGTTTGCCCCCTGCGGCGTGAAGCCAGTCATCGAACGCCAGTCGTGGGGCCGGCAGAACTGGTTCCCATACTGGCAGGCCGAGCACGAGGCGGCCCGATCGGGCGTCGTCCTGATGGACATGTCGTTCATGTCAAAGTTCCTCGTCCAGGGGCCGGATGCCGGCCCCTTGCTCGAGACTATCTCTGCCAACCGGGTCGACGGCGAGACAGGAGTCACCACCTACACCCAATGGCTCAACGAGCAGGGAAGGCTCGAAGCCGACCTCACTGTCACCAAGCTGGACGACGGGCGTTTCTGGGTGGTGGCGACCGACACGGCCCACCGTCATGTCGAAAGCTGGATGCGCCGGCACATCGATGCCGGTACGCGGGCCAGTGTGGCGGACCTGACCTCGGCGTACGCCCAGATCAACATCCAGGGTCCCCTGGCGCGGGACTTGATGCAGGCCGTCACCACCGCCGACCTGTCCAACCGGAGCTTCCCTTTTCGTACCGCCCGGACGATCGATGTCGGGTTGGCCCGCGTGCTGTGCATCCGGATCACGTACGTCGGCGAACTCGGCTTCGAACTCTACGTCCCCGCGGATCAGGCCCAACATGTCTACGACGTTCTGGTAGAGGCCGGGACGGGCTGGGGCCTGCGCCCCGCCGGCCTGAAGGCGCTGGCCAGCTTGCGGATGGAAAAGGCGTACCGGGACTATGGCCATGACATCGACAACACCGACCATGTGCTCGAGGCCGGGCTGGGCTTCGCGGTCGATCTTGACAAGCCGGGATGGTTCGTCGGCCGCGAGGCAGTCGTCGCCCGGAAGGCGGCGGGCCCGCTCACCCGCCGGCTCATCCAGGTTCTGGTCAAGGATCCGGCCCCCCTGATGTTCCATGCCGAGGTGGTGTATCGCGACGGTCGGCCCGTGGGCTACGTCCGGTCCGCCTCCTATGGGTTCACGCTCGGAGGGGCGGTCGGTCTGGCCATGATCGAAGCGGACGAACCCGTCACCCAGGCCTACCTTGATCGCGGCCATTGGGAGATCGACATCGCCGGGCTTCGTTACCCGGCCGTCGCCTCGATCAGACCCCTATACGACCCGGCAATGGCACGGGTGCGAAGCTGAACTCCGCCCTCCCGTTTGACGCTTCTCAACGATCAGCGCTGAGCTGGGGACTGGCCAGAGCCGTGTAATCGATGCATTTGCACTTCGGCACCGAGCAACCATCGCGGCGGTGCTCCCGCAGGGGGTGACCGCACCCGATGCATCGTTGCCGGTTTCCGTCGACGTGCTTGTTGACGCTGACGTGCTTGCTGGCGACGGGTTTCAACATGGGAAGCCCCTGCCGATAACCCACAGCCTGTTGGCGGACATGCCTGCTCCTTCCGAGGACACCCTTACCGCCGGAACCGGACGCCGGCAAAATGCGGCTCTCGAGCCATCATCGGTCTCGAATCCCGACCTTGCAGTGACTTCACTCGACGGTAGGCGAAGCGAAGAAGGCGCTGCACGCCAGGCGGCGTGCCTCTCGGTAGTAATGCTAGCCGGACGCCGCCTCTACCCGGCTAATGAGAGTCAGTCATCCTCGTCGGTCTCGATACCGAGTTCTGCGAAAATGCGCCGACGCTCCTGCTGGTAGAACGGCTCGCTGACGGCTTTGGCCTCGTGCTGTTCGCTGAGGCGCCGGTACTCCTCCATCAAAGCAGCCGTATCAACCAGCACGGCCGAACCGGAGTCCTCTGCGGCAGCCTCGCGACGCAGCCGCTTGGCTTCCTGTCGCTCCTGGCGGGCCCTCTCCCGGGCTCGCTTTCCCATGCCCTCCCGACCACGCTGTGCCATGTCAGGCCAACCCGAGGCCGGCAAGTAGGCCTCTGCGTTGTGCTGGGTGTTCACACTCCATGGTCCGGACCCCCTTGGGCGATTGCAGGCGGCGACGGACGTATCGCCATCGGGTGCTCGAAACTCTCGAGCCGGGACCATGGTCCTGGGCGACCAACCCGGCTCTGATTGCGTATCGACACCCTACTCATTTCCCGGTGCTACCTCCATCCTTAGCCCCACTCCAAGAAGGTTTCCGGTCGGATCGCCGCCTCAGTGGGTGGGTGCCCGTGGCCGGGTCGCGACCTCACCGGTCAGCTCACACGCCGCAGCCAGAGTGTTGGTGATCGTCCCAAACTTGCGAATGTTCCGGTGGAGGAGTTGCACCCTGGCGGCCGGCTCATCGGTGACGACAGCCAGGCGGTAGTCCATCCGCACAACCGCCGGAGGGGTGTCACGCCGTTCAGCCGTGACCTCTACGGAAGCGGTCTCGTAAGCGAACGCGAGGATCTCGGAGTAGCGCTCGACGTTCTTGAGGAGACAAGCCGCCAGTGCCGCGCAGAGCAGATCGGCCGGCCCGGGCCGGATCCCGTCCGAGATCGACCCGGTGTCGGCCTTGACGTCGGTGGTGTTGCAGCGAATCCTGCCGTGCCCACCCGGATGGCTCACCCCCTGCACGCGATAGGTAGTCGTCATTCGGATTCGCCGTAGAAGCGTCGCCGAGCCCACAGCGAAACGTAGACCAGCCCGATCAGGACCGGCACTTCGACAAGGGGGCCGACCACTCCGGCCAGCGCCTGGCCGGAGGTGACCCCGAAGACTCCGATGGCAACGGCTATGGCCAACTCGAAGTTGTTGCCGGCGGCAGTGAAGGCGACAGTGGTGTTCTTCTGGTATGAGAGCCCCAGCTGGATTCCGAGTGCGAAGGACAATCCCCACATCAGGGCGAAGTAGACAAGAAGCGGAAGCGCGATCCGGGCTACATCCAGAGGTTGGGCGGTGATGGTCTCTCCCTGCAGGGCGAAGAGGATCACCACCGTGAAAAGCAATCCGTACAGAGCAACCGGACCGATCATCGGAAGGAACCGGTTCTCGTACCAATCGAGCCCCCGAGTTCTCTCCCCCCACCGGCGCGTGAGATAACCGGCGGCGAGAGGAATGCCCAGGAAGATGACCACGATCCGGGCGATCTCCCCCATGGAAACGTCGAGCGAAGCGGTGTCCAGGCCCAGCCATCCGGGGAGAAGCTCCAGATAGAGCCAACCGAGAACCGCATAGGCCGCGATCTGAAACAGGGAGTTGAGGGCGACCAGCACCGCCGCCGCCTCGCGATCGCCGCGGGCCAGGTCGTTCCAGATCAAGACCATCGCGATACAGCGGGCCAGGCCGACGATGATCAGACCGGTGCGGTACGCGGGCAGATCGGGCAGCAACAGCCAGGCGAGCGTGAACATCAGCGCCGGCCCGACCACCCAGTTGAGCACAAGCGAGGTGATGAGGAGCTTGCGATCGGCAGCCACCTCACCGATTCGCGAATAACGCACCTTGGCGAGCACCGGGTACATCATCGCGAGCAGGCCGAGCGCGATCGGCAACGAAACAGTGTCGATCTTCACGGCATCGAGAAGGTCGTTGAGGCCGGGGAACATCCGACCCAGCACGAGGCCGCTGCCCATGGCCAGACCAATCCACATGGGCAGAAATCGGTTGACGGAGCCAAGACGCTCGCTGACGAGCGTGGCTTCTCGTTCAGCGATCATCAAGGTGCCCCGCCCAGCGAAATGGCCGATCGTGGCCCCCGACTGTCTCGTGGGTGACTTGTCCGGGCCATATCGGTCAGTGTCCTCAAACCCACGGGCAGGGGGCAGGGTCGAAAGTAGGTTGAATCCTTGGTCAACGTGTGAGTTGACTATCAACGTTGACGACGACTATCGTGACGGCGTCTGTTAAGAAAGGCGGGGAATGTCCCGGATCACACCCATGCTGGATTACGTCGATGCTGGTGCGGCCATCGATTTCTTGTGTCGTGCCTTTGGCTTCGAAGAGACCATGCGAATGGAGGGCGACAACGGGTCCATTGCACACGCTGAACTGCAATTGGACGGAGCCGTCGTGGCGCTTGCGACGGTGTGGAGGGAAGGTGGTTTTTCCACTCCGCACGAATTGGGAGGAGTGCACAGTCAACTCTGGTGCGAGGTCGATGACGTCGATGCGCACTACCAACGGGCCCGGGCGGCCGGTGCGATCATCATCGGCGAACCAGTGGACCAGGACTACGGCTTCCGCACCTACCGGGCGATCGATCCGGAAGGTCATCGCTGGTATTTCGCTGCTCGGCGGCCGGGATGAGGCCGGGGCTAGCCGTCACTTTGAGCGCCCTGGCCGATGACACGCGCCGTACGGTCATCGAGCAACTGGCCCGGCAACCTTTCAGCGCAGGCGAGTTGGCCGACCGGCTGGACGTCACCCCGGCCGCCCTCACCCGGCATCTTCGCGTCCTCCGCCAGGCCGGACTGGTGAGCGTCGCCCTCGACCCAGCCGACAGCCGCCGGCACGTCTATTCGGTGGAGACGGCGCCGCTGGAAGGACTCACCGACTGGGCCGGGCAACTCGTGCGATTCTGGGCTTCCCAGGTGGCCGCCTACGCCAGGGAAGCGAGGAGGGACGATGCCGCGGGGTGAGGTCACCGTGACCACCGTGGTGGGACTTCCGGTCGAGGAAGCCTTCACCCTCTTCACCGAGCGGATCGACCGCTGGTGGGTAAGGCCGGCGGGAACGGCCACCGGCTCCGTTGTGCGCTTCGAGGGGGGCCGGTTGGTGGCAGTGACCAGCCAGGGCGTCGAGGTGCTGGCGAGCGTTGCCAGCTGGGATCCACCCGCGCTCCTCGAGTTGGACTGGAGCGGTCCGCACGCTCAGCCAGGAGACCGGGTCACGATCGAGTTCGAGCCCGAGCCCGCAGGCACCAGGGTCACCGTCCGTCACCATCGGGAGGGCGTCCGACCGGAAGAAACCACCGCCGCGGTGCTAGGCCTCTGGTGGGGCAGCGTCCTAAGTCGCTTTGCCTCCCGGCGCCCCTGATTAGATAGCAAGCCTCGACGGCCGCAGGTCAGCCCTGGGCGATTACTACCAGGGTTTGCCCTTGCAGGTTGCCCACGATCTCCACCGGCTCGACCGACCAGCTCCTGCCACCACCAGACTCGAGGTTGAAGGGGTTCAGATCCAGTCCCACCACCGTGAGCGTGGCTCCCGCCGGTTGAGGTGGAAAGGACTCCGCCATAGCATCGGCCAGGGTGACGGTTCCGGTGTCATCAGCAAAGATGAACCCGCGAACGTTGACCGGCCCCTCGGCGCCCATGAGCGCCTCGGCCACCGAGAGCGCTGGACCGAACGTGGTCGGGGTCTCGGTCCCGTCCTGGCAACCGGCGAGGATCAGGATCATCCACGCGGCGGCCAGCACCCGCAGCGATCGCCTGGCCTCGCCAGCCCGGTGGGGTAGATCCATGAGCCCGGACACTATCGCGGCCCAGGAAGGATTCTCACGCGGTGTACCGTGCAGTGCCGTCCCGCAGACGCCGAGAAGGAGCAACTGTGGCCCCGTATTGGAGGCTCGTACACATCGTGGCGGCGATCGCCCTGCTCAGCGGACTCCTCGGACGCTGGATCTGCCTGCGCCGGGCGGTCCGCAGCGGCCGCATCGATCCGGTCGTCAGCCTGGTGGAAGCGGCCGACGTGTTCGACCGCGTGGTGCGACCGAGCTCGTTGATAGTTCTGGTCGCCGGGCTCGGCACCATGTGGACCCAGAACCGCCCGCTTACCGGCGAGGGCTCCTGGTGGCTTCTGACTTCGTTGATCCTCTACCTCTCGATCCTCCCGATCGTCCCACTCGTATTCGTGCGCCGGGGAAAGATCTTTGCGGAAGCGCTGGCCGAGTCACAGCGACGGGGCGAGATAACCCCGGAGCTGATGTCGGCCTTCACCGACAGGACGGTTGCCGTTGCCCGCACCTATGAGGCAGGCGCGATCGGAGTGATCGTCTTGCTGATGATCCTGAAGCCGTTCTGAGGACGGTCGGGGCGGCGTCTACACGACGGTGCCGAAGGCCGCCCCGATGGCGGCGGTCACCGCCATCGCCAGGGCGCCCCACAGAAGCACCCGCAACGCCGCCCGTTTCACCGGCGCTCCTCCCGCCCGGGCGCCGACGACCCCGAGCAGCGCGAGAAACCCGAGCGACATGGCCGCCACCAGCCAGATCCGAATGCTGTCTCCGGCGATCGCCGCTGTGATCAGAGGCAGCGCAGCCCCGACCGCGAACGTCCCGGCCGAGGCCAGCGCCGCCTGCACCGGCCGGGCCGTCGTGAGCTCGGATATCCCGAGCTCCTCGCGGGCATGAGTTACCACACCGTCTGACCGCGTCAACTGCTCGGCCACCTGGCGGGCGAGCGCCGGGTCCAACCCTCTCGCCTCGTAGATACCGGCCAGCTCGGTGAGCTCTGCCTCCGGCGCCTCGGCGAGTTCCCGCCGCTCCCGGGCGAGATCGGCCGCCTCGGTGTCGGATTGCGAGCTCACCGAGACATACTCTCCCGCGGCCATCGACAGTGCCCCGGCCACCAGTCCGGCCATGCCCGCCACCAGCACCGCGCTCCGACCGGTGTCTGCCGCGGCGACCCCGATCACGAGGCTCGCGGTCGAAACGATGCCGTCGTTGGCGCCGAGCACCGCCGCTCGCAGCCAGCCCACCCGCTGAGTCCTGTGTATCTCGGGATGTCCCATCACCGTCACCTCCTGCTGAATGAAGGCTTAGACCGCGGCCCGGTGCGCTTCTTCGGTCCGCCGGTGCAACTCCCGCAGCACCTGGAGTTCGGCCTCCGACGGAGGCTCGGTGTAGGTCAGATCAGCGGAGAACCGCACCGGCCAGCCGGTCGCATCGATGATGGCGGCTGGCGTAGTGCCGGCGTGCAGCGAGGTGACCACCAATTCGGAGGTGGTGGCCTCGGGCTCCAGAACGCAGAGATCCGTAATCACCAGGGTGGGCCCGGCGGTGGCGACCCCCAGCTCCGTACGTTCCCTTCCGGTCGGGCCGAAGCCGAGCGAGGTTACGAAGTCGACTTTTTCCACCAGGCCCCGGATGGTGTGCTGCATCGTGACGAAGATCCGTCCGCAGGAGGTGGCGATCTCCGGCGCCCCGCCCGCCCCGGGCAGCCGAACCTTCGGATGGTGATAATCGCCGATCACCGTGGTGTTGATGTTGGCGAACCGGTCCAATTGGGCGGCGCCGAGAAACCCGACGGAGATCCGACCCCCTTGCAGCCAGTAGCGGAACATCTCAGGCACCGACACGGTCGTAAGGGCGGTCATGGCCAGCTCGCCGTCGCCGATCGACAGCGGCAGGACGTTGGGCCGGGTGCCGATGGTCCCGGATTCATAGATCAACGTGATGTCCGGCGCATGGGTCAGGCGGGCGAGATTGCACGCTGCGGAAGGCGCTCCGATTCCGACGAAGCACACGTCATCGTTGCGCAGCGCCCTGGCGGCACTGACGGTCATCATCTCGGTCGGCGTGTACTCGCTCACTTCGAGGTTCCCAGGTGTTGGGACATCCAATTCTGGAACTGGTCCCTGTCGCGCGATATCTCGTCCCACTCCAGGTAGAAGGCGTTGTCGCGCTGGTAATAGCCGTGGACGTACGAAGGCCAGGCTCCCCGGGGCACTACCGAGATGGCGTCGATGGTCCAGCCGGGCAGTACAACGCTGTTCATACTCGGTGGGGCAAGCTCATCGACGACCTCCTCGACGGTAACGAGGGACCTGGTCGATGCGAGCACCACCTCTTTCTGACAGCCGACGATCCCCTCGATCAGGACGTTGCCCGCCCGATCCGCCCGCTGGGCGTGAATGACGCCTACGTCAGGCCTCAGGCTGGGAACCGTGGCGAGTCGTTCTCCGGTGTAGGGACACTCGACCTGCCTGATCGAGGCGTTGACCCGCGGAAGATCGGTCCCGATGTATCCCCTGAAGACAGCGAAGGGCAACCCGGCTGCTCCCGCCGCGTAGGCATTGGCTATGGCCGCATGACTGTGCTCGATCAACTCGAGTGGGCGAGGCCAGCCGTTGAGGACCGCATCGCGCATGCGATGCAGTGAGCCGACTCCGGGATTGCCGCCCCAGGAGAAGACGAGGCGGGCAGCACAACCCATGCCGATCATCTGGTCGAAGATCAGATCAGGGGTCATCCGGATCAAGGTGAGATCCCGGCGGCCTTGCCGGATGATCTCTTGTCCCACTGCGAAAGGAATGAGGTGAGTGAAACCCTCCAGGGCCACCGCGTCGCCGTCGCGCACCGTGGCCGCAACGGCGTCGCGCAGGCTCACGAAGACTGCCATGTCATGACCCGCCTGACCGGGGCGCGAGCGCAGTCGCCCTTCTCCGATCGGGTCGCTCCGAGTTGTGAAGCACAGCGCTCTCCTACCCGGGTTGCCTTCGCCTGATGAGCGACCACGCGTTTCCCGGCCTAGCGATGATAGGCCGAGCAGGTCGGCGCTCTACTCGCCGATATCCTCCACCGTCGGCGGCCGAGCAGCCCCGCCCAGGGGGCCATACGAAAGGAGAGACGATGCCTCGCATCTCATATCCGGACCTCGATTCCCTCGATCCGGGCGACCGAGCAATCGT
Source organism: Acidimicrobiia bacterium (assembly GCA_035463935.1). Classification (GTDB taxonomy): domain Bacteria; phylum Actinomycetota; class Acidimicrobiia; order Spongiisociales; family ZC4RG35; genus DATEEG01. The sequence goes on from DATHSX010000112.1 coordinate 8,584, forward strand.
CGAATACGGGAGAGTGCACAGCACCCCCCGACCGGAGAGCCAGGCGATTCGAGCGCACGTTCCGGCCGTGCTTCATGCCTTCACCACGGCGTGGCGAACGACGTTTCTGGATGGCGT
>DATHSX010000113.1:0-4347 GCA_035463935.1 Acidimicrobiia bacterium
CATGCTCCACCGCCAGGGCCAGCAAGGTGCGGGCCCAGTCGATGGTCTCCGACACGGAAGGGGCCTTCTTCAGATCCATGGCCCGGATCGATCGCACCACGCGGGCGATCTGGGCGGCCAGATGCTCGGGCAGGCCGGGAACGCGATGGAGCAGGATCTCCTTTTCACGTTCGGCGTCCGGGTAGCTGATGTGGAGGAAAAGGCACCGGCGTTTGAGGGCTTCGGAGAGCTCGCGGGTGTTGTTGGAGGTGAGGATCACCATGGGAGTGGTGGTGGCGGTGACGGTGCCGAGCTCGGGAATCGAGACCTGGAAGTCGGAGAGGATCTCGAGCAGTAAGGCTTCGGTCTCGATCTCGACCCGGTCGACCTCATCGATCAGGAGCACCACTGGCTCGGTCGAGCGTATGGCCTCCAGCAGCGGCCGAGCCAGCAGGAACTCCTCCGAGAATATGTCCTCTTCGAGTTCCGACCACTCACGATCGCTGTCGGCCTGGATCCGGAGCAGCTGCTTCTTGTAGTTCCACTCGTACAGCGCCTTGGACTCGTCCAGCCCCTCATAGCACTGAAGGCGAATCAACCGCCGTCCGCTGACCTGGGCGAGGGCCTTGGCCAGTTCAGTCTTGCCCACCCCGGCCGGCCCTTCCACCAGGATCGGCTTCTCCAGCCGGGCGCTCAGGAAGACCACCTGGGCGATGCGATCGTCGGCCAGGTAATCCTCGCCGGCTAGCGCCTCTTTTACCGCGGCGGGACGGGAGAAGTCCATCAGCGGATCTGACCCTGGCCGCGTACCACCCATCGCTCCGAAGTCAGGGCCTCGAGGCCCATCGGGCCTCGCACGTGGAGCTTCTGGGTGGAGATGCCGATCTCGGCCCCGAATCCGAACTCCTCGCCGTCGGTGAAACGGGTGGAGGTGTTAACCATCACCACCGCCGACTCGGTCTCGGCAACGAAGCGATCGGCAGTGCGCAGGTCGGTGGCGACCACCGCTTCGGTGTGGCCGGTGCCGTAGCGGCGGATGTGGGACAGGGCCTCATCCACCGACTCGACCACTTTCACCGCCATGATCAGATCGAGGTACTCGAGGGGCCAATCTCGCTCGGTGGCCTCAAGCATCTCGGGGACCAGCTGCCGGGCTCGCTCATCCCCCCGCAACTCCACCCCGGCATCCATCAGCAGCTTGGCCACCCTGGGCAGAAAGTCCTCGGCCACCGCTTCGTGGACCAGGAGCTTTTCGGCGGCGTTGCAGACGCCGGGTCGATCGGTCTTGGCGTTCAGGGTGATGTCCGCCGCCATCTCCAGGTCCGCAGTGGCATCGATATAGACGTGGCAGTTGCCCGCCCCATCGATCACATAGGGAACAGTGGCTTCGCTCTCGACGGCCGCAATCAGGTTGGGACCGCCCCGGGGCACCAGCAGATCGACCCATTGCCGGGCCTGCATGAGGGCTCGGGCCCCTTCCCTGGTGGTGTCCTCAATGATCTGGACGGCATCGGCCGGGAGCCCGGCTGCAGAGACCGCCTCGCGGATGGCGTTGCCGATTGCCAGATTCGACCGCAAAGCGAAAGAGGAGCCCCGGAGAAGGGCGGCGTTGCCCGACTTGACACACAATGCGGAGGCGTCGGCGGTGACATTGGGCCGGGCCTCGTAGATAACGGCCACCACCCCCAACGGCACCCGAACCCGTTGGAGGCGAAGCCCGTTGGGCCGGTTGCCGCCGAACGTCACCTGGCCGACCGGGTCGGGCAGCGCTGCGACCTGCCGAAGTCCCGCCGCCATGCCCGCGATACGTCCGCTGGTCAGCTGCAACCGGTCTAGCAATGCCCCGGAGACGCCCTCTGCTTCCGCTTGGGCCAGGTCGGCCTCGTTGGCGGTCAGCAGATCTGCCGCCCGGTCGATCAGCGCAGCAGCGGCCGCCTCCAGCGCCCGATTCTTCACGGAGGTTGTGGCCGCGGCGACTTGGGCGGCTGCCTGCCGGGCCCGGGCGCCGATCTGGTCGATCATGGGAGCAGTGTAAAGGGGCATCGGTAACGGCTGGTTCCGGCGCCAGCACCCCGGACGCTGTCCCGGGCCGGCGTCAACGCAGCACGACCAGGTCGTCGCGATGGATGGCCTCAATCTCGCCCCGCTTGCCGATCGCGGCGACCAGGCGGGTCGAGTCGATCTGAACGAGGCCCTTGGCAACGAGCCCCCCCTGCCGGTCGTGAACCTCCACCGCCGCTCCCGCCGGGAACGAGCTCCTGACTTCGACCACCCCCACCGGCAGCAGAGAGCGGGCATGGTCAACTAGAGCGCTCACAGCGCCGTCGTCGATGACCAGCACGCCGCTGGAGGGCTGGCCGAAGGCAATCCAGAGCTTGCGAGCCGGCAGCCGCTGGGGCTGCGGATCCACCCAGGTCCCAATGTTCTCACCCGCCAGCGCCTTTGCCACCACCTCTGGCGCGGTGGCGGAGGCCACGACGGTGGGCACTCCCGACCAGGCCGCCATCCGGGCAGCAGCCACCTTCGTCGCCACCCCCCCCGACCCGAAGGGACCTGCCCCCGAAAGGGTGTCGAGAATTTGGTCGGTATGGCGCACCGCGTCCAATAGCTCGGCCTCGCCCAGCCGGGGATCGGCCGAAAACAGACCGATCGTGTCGGAGAGGATCAGCAACAGCCCGGCTCCGATCAGGTGGGAGACCATCGCCGCTAAACGATCGTTGTCGCCCAAACGCAACTCCTCGACCGCCACCGTGTCGTTCTCGTTGACTACGGGAACGATGCCCGCACCCAACATGCGCTCGAGAGTGGTGCGGGCATTCAGGTACTGATCACGGTTGCTCAATACGTCCTTCGTCAGGAGGACCTGTCCCGCCACCAGGCCATGACGGTCAAAGCAGGCGGTGTAGCGTTCCATGAGCCGGCTCTGTCCCACCGCCGCCGCCACCTGCAGGCCGGCCAGGTCCTGGGGGCGGCGGGTGATCCCCAGAGCCGGAAGGCCGGCCGCAACGGCGCCTGACGTCACCAGCAAGGTCGGGTGGCCCCGCCCGAGGGCATCGGCCACCATTCCGACCGCTCGCTCGATCGCTGCCGGTTCGATCCCTCCGGCGCTCCCGGTGAGGCTGGAAGAACCGATCTTGATGACCAGGCGGCCGCCCGGCACAACCGGCCTCCTCATGCTTCTCCCCCGGCTGGCGCCTGGAACTCGAACACCAGATCACCGATCCGAACCTCGTCTCCCGGCGCGGCGCCGGCTTCGATCAGGGCCCGTTCCACCCCCGCCCGGGACAGACGTTGGGCGGCGAGGCGGGCGGCCTCGGGGATCGTCAGATCGGCAAAGGCCACCGCACGCCGGGCCGCCTGACCCTCCACCACCCAAACCCGACCCTCGCGGCGCACCTCCAGATCCGCCACGACCGGACGGTGGAGCACAAAGCCGGGCCGGTCCGGAGACGCCTTCACGGCCTGGTCCACCAGGTCGGCGGTGGCATGAAGGAAACGGTCGATTCCCGCTCCGGTCGCCGCGGAGACGACCAGTGCCGATGGAACCCGACGAGCGGCGTCCAGGGCCTCTGGCAGGTCCCCTTTGGAGATCACGACCAGCCGAGGCCGTTCGACCAGGTCCGGGAGATAGCTCTCCATTTCGGAGAGAAGGACCCTCAACTGATCGTTGACCGCAAGGGTCTGCAGCGGCGACGGATCGAGCAGAATCACCAGCACCCGGGCTCGTTCCACGTGGCGGAGGAATTCGAGCCCCAACCCTTTCCCCCCGGCCGCCCCCTCGATAAGACCAGGGATGTCGGCCAGCACAAACTCCCGTTCATCGATCGACACCACTCCGAGGTGGGGCTGCAAGGTCGTGAAGGGATAGTCCGCCACCTTCGGTTTGGCTGCCGACACGGTCGAGATCAGAGTGGACTTGCCGGCGTTCGGGAAGCCGATCAACGCGGCGTCTGCTGCGAGCTTCAACTCCAGCGTGAACCACCCTTGCGGCCCGTATTCACCCTGTTCGGCGACGGCGGGTGCCCTGAGCTTGGGCGACACGAAGGCGGCGTTGCCTCTGCCGCCGCGGCCGCCGTGAAGCACCACGAGCCGGTGCCCCGGTTCGACGAGATCCGCCAGCACCCGGCCGTCCGAGTCCATGACGAGCGTGCCCGGGGGAACCGGCAGTACGAGATCCTCTCCCCGTTTCCCGTGGCGCATGTCGCCCTCGCCGTGGGTCCCGTCAGAGGCCCGGTGATGGGGCTGATGCTGATAGCGCAGAAGCGTGGCGACGCTGGGGTCGGCCCGCAGAATCAAGTCGCCGCCAGCCCCGCCATTGCCTCCTTGCGGCTTTCCTTTGGGTCTCCCCTTGGTGCGCTGGAACGCGAC